>JAFAHB010000163.1 GCA_019237435.1 Vulcanimicrobiota bacterium | reverse complement strand
GCCGTTTGCGGGCGATCCCGTCGGGGCAGCCATCGCGATCAACGATAGCGGTGAGGTTGTCGGGGGCTCGGGAATCTGCGCTCCGATAAGCCCCGCGATCGGCGCTCACGCACTCCTCTGGCGGCATGGCACACCTGAGAATCTCGGGGGCTTCGGCGGTCAGATGAGCAACGTCGCTTGGGACATCAACGACCGCGGTCACATCGTCGGCTTCTCCGATCTCAAGGGGGACGCCGCCACGCACGCGTTCCTATGGAAAAACGGCAAAATGACCGACCTCGGAACGCTACGCGGCGACGTCTTCAGCTTCGCTTTCGGGATCAACGAGCGCGATCAAATCGTCGGCCAATCGTGTGATGCCAGCTTCAATTGCCGAGCCTTCATTTGGGAAGACGGCGTGATGCACGACCTCAACGCGCTCGTTTCCGGCTCGTCCCTGCCGCTGACCGGAGCCAATAGCATCAACAGAAACGGCGAGATCACCGGCATTGCCTACGATCCGAGTACCGGCGGTATTCCCGCCTTCGTTGCGATTCCAAAAGCGGGCAGTGTCAATGCCGCTCCGAGTTCGAAAATCTTCCTACCCGCAAACGTTCGGGTTCGACTCCAAGCCTTGGCGCGTACGAGCTTTTAAGGAGCACAACTCATGAAACACCTGAATAACTTTATTGCGATGTGCGTGAGCGCAACGATCTTAACAGCCTGCGGTGGCGGTAACCGCATTATCCCCTCGGCCCCAGCTGAGATTGCGCCGGTCGCGGCCGCACAGCAATTGGCCCCAACAGGTTCGGCGCCGCTTCGCGCCATGGAAAGCCAAAATCTCTACGTCGCAAACTACACCGCTAACGCCGTAACGGTGTACGCTCCGGGCAGCACGAACGTGCTGCGAACGATCTCTCAAGGCATCAGCGAGCCGGATGCCCTGGCGTTTGGACCCGACCGCAATCTCTACGTGGCAAACCAAGGCTGCATCGACCCTACCTATTGCCACCCTGTGAGGCCATCGAGCGTCACTGTCTACGCGCCGGGCAGCAAGTCCGTCCTGCGGGAAATTCGGCACGGCGTGAGCGGCCCGTCGGCCCTGGCTTTCGATGGCTCGGGTGATCTCTACGTAGCAAATCACTGGGGATACACCGTGACAGTGTACGCGCCCGGAAGCACGAAGGTCCTACGCACTATTAGGGATGGAATAATTGAAGCGCAGGCGCTCGAGTTTGACGGATCGGGCAATCTGTACGTAGCAAACGACTGCTCTGGCTCGTTCGGCTTTTGCAATTCGAGTAGCGTAACCGTCTACGCGCCAAACAGATCACTGCTTCGGACGATTCCCGAAGTCGATGGCGAGCCGAATTCGCTCGTTTTGGGCCGCGGCGGGAACCTCTACGTATCCATTCCATGCGGCGCGTCCTATGGGCATGGATGCCGCTCCTCGGTCTCCGTCTACGCGGCCGGCAGCACCTCCCTATTGCGGAAGATAAGAGCAGGCGTGCATCAACCCGACGCGCTGGCGTTCGGCCAAGGCGGAAATCTCTTCGTCGCTAATGTTAGCAGTAACACCGTGACGGTGTACGCTCCGGGCAGCACGAACGTGCTGCGAACGATCTCACAAGGTATTAGCTCACCCGATGCGCTGGCGTTCGGCGCCGGCGGATCTCTGTACGTCGCAAACCCCGGGAATAACACCGTAACCGTGTACACTACGCGCAACGGAAGATTGTTGCGAACGATTTCCCAAGGCGTGAGCGGGCCGGCTGCGCTGGCGTTTGGGCCATGAGCCCAGCCCTGGCAGCCGGCACGATAACCGAGCCCAGGTTCTTTCGTGAAAACGCTTGTCCAGGAGTTAATGGGCTGACTTAACGGCTGTTGAAGATGGCGGGCGTTCACCGGGCGCTCCTGACGACCATTTGACGACCATTCCTGCGGAAAAGCCCGGAAAGCCACGGAAACCTCTGGAAGCCCAGTCGATGGGAAAGTTTCGGCGCTACGATGCTTTTCGGCGGTTTCGCCGCTTTTTCACGGGTTGCTCGTCTGAGCCCGAATCATTTCGCATGTAAGGGGTCGGGGGTTCGAGTCCCCCCATCTCCACCATCGGAAACGCTTATTTTTATAGCAGTTTTGGCTTTTCGATTAGCTTGGCAAAGCCGCAATTTGGCGACCACTTACAATTGAGGTAAGAGCTCAGCTTCTCGAGCCGCGGCGTCTACGGCATGCTAACGCCGTACATGAGGGTCTTTTCGCAAAGGCCGTTTCCTGAACGAACCGGTTGCATCGGCGACAATCTTACGACAATGCTTCGGGAATGCGAGCTCCCGTCGAGGATGATCGGCGATGAATATTGTCAGCACGGCCGCCCGTCACCGCGACCGGATCGCGTTGACTCGCGAGGCGGTCTCGCGTGCTGGCACTTGCTTACTTTACACCACAGTTCAGCTGGCGCTATACTCTACCACCGAAATAACCGGCGGAGTAATTGTGATCATCACCTCAATCATATTTACGTTCGCACCACAGGATGCCGGTAGCGCGGAAACCATTCTTCGCGGGCTACGCGACGCGTCGGTTAAAAAGTCCGGAGTTGTTCGATTCGAAGTCGGCCACAGCAAGAAAGGTCGAATACATTCGCGTTGTGGGAACCAGCAACAGCGTTGAGACGGTTGACGCCGCCTTGACCGACGACTTCTGGATGACTAGCGAAGGGATCACCGGCCTTTTAGTCGTTGACCCATA
>JAFAHB010000115.1 GCA_019237435.1 Vulcanimicrobiota bacterium | reverse complement strand
GCGAGCGTCTCGGCAGCTCGCGAGCATGGTTCGGACGCTCGGAAGGTGAAGCGCCGGGAGTCGATGGGGGCATTTACTTCACCGGCGACGCCAGGGTTGGCGAATTTGCCGATGTGCGCGTGGAAGGCCACGGGTCGTTCGATCTCTACGGACAAGCCATATGATTAGGCCACTTGCGGTCATCGCGGGCTTGATTTTGCTGGGCGTTGGATCGGCGATGGCCGGTTACGCAATCGTCGAGCGCCGAAATCCCGTCACCGCGGTTACGCAGATTTTCATTCCCAGTCCGCAACAGGTCTTCGCCAAGCAGAACCTGTTGGTGCTCGTCGAGGGCCTGGACTACGACTATAACGAGAAGGACGAAGAGTATTCGACCGACTCGCGCAGCGACGTCATTTGGGCCGTCAATCTCGATCTTGGGAACAAGCGGATCTACCAGCTCTCGATTCCTCGCGACATGATCGCGACGCTTCCCAGCGGGAAGCAGGCAAAGATCAATGAGGCGCAGTCCGACGGCGGCGTCAAAGAGGCCAAAAGCGTCATCGCCGGGTGGCTGGGGATCCCCGGCTTCGACCGCTACATCATCTTGAGGATCAACGCAACGCAGGCCCTCATCAGCGCCATCGGCGGCGTCGACGTGGACGTAAAGTCCTCGGATTGTTTTCGCTACAAGACGGGGTGCACGAACGAACGGCTCGACTACGACGACAATTGGGGACATCTGCACATCCACTTAAAGGAAGGCATGCAGCACCTCAACGGACCGCAGGCCGTCGGCTACATGCGGTATCGCGAAGACTGGTGCAGCGATCCCTGCCGGATCATGCGCCAGCAGGAAGTGCTGCGGGCGCTGACGAGCAAGCTCAAAGGTGATCGCGTCAACACGTTCCTGCATTTAGGCGATTTGCTCTCCGTCTTTCGCAAGAACGTGCAGACGGATTTCAGCGACCGTGAGCTCATCTCGCTGGCCGGTTACTATCAAGGAATTCCGAGCAGCGCGATTGTGAGCAATCAGGTGCCCTATACGTCCGACGTCGATCTGCCCGGCTACGGCGATTCGCTCGTGCCCGATACGGCGGCGCGCGCGCATTTGGTTGCGGCGATGCTCGTTCCGCAGCCGACGCCAATGCCGTCGCCCGATGCGCTTGCGCTGGCTGCGATTCCGGCTTCGACCCTGCGCGTCGACGTCAAAAACGGCAGCGGCGTGACGGGCGCGGCGGGACGCGTAGCGGCGCTGCTGCGCAAAGAAGGTTTCACGATCGCCGAAGTCGGCGACGCCGATCGCTCCGATTACGCCGCGACGGAGATCCACGAGCATTCCAACGTCACCTTCGCGGGCGCCAAGGTGCGCGAGGGGCTTCCGGCGAGCCTGCGCGATGCCGCAATTGTGTCGGATTCCACCGACGCCTCGCCCGCAGCGACGGCGACGACGAGCAGCGATGTGACGGTCATCGTCGGGAGCGACTTTTCGAAAGGCTCGCCGCTGGCGCAGGACCATAGTTAACGTGCGGTGCCGCGCTCGGTGAAGGCAGCGCTCGTTGTCGTACTGGCGGCCGCAATTTCTTACGGCGCCTGGCGCGCGCTCGTTCGTCAAAGCAGCTATACGCCGGCGTTCGTGCCGCCGAACACCAACGTGCACTTAGAGTTCTCCGGCGATCCCGTCGCGCGGCTGTATCGCGCGACCCACGAGCTAACGCCGGAGGATCGTTCGAATCGTCCGCGACTGATCGCCCTCACGTTTGACGATGGGCCTTATCCCGTCTTCACGCCGATGCTACTCGACGTGCTTGCCGATCTGCACGTTCCGGCGACGTTCTTTTTGATCGGCCAAGATGCGCAGCAGTGGCCCGAAATAACGCGGCGCATCGAAGCCAGCGGCAATGAAATCGGCGATCACACGCTTACGCATCCCAACCTGGACCAGGAGAGCACGCTCGAAGTGCGCCGCGAGATCATCGAAGGCGGCAACGCGCTATGGTCGCTGACGCACGATCCGGCCGCGCGAACGTATATGCGCCCTCCCCACGGTCGCTACACCGAACGCACGTTACAGATTGCATTGAGCTTGGGATATTCGGTCGTGCTCTGGTCCGATGACAGCGGCGACTGGCGCACGGTGACGGTGCCGCAGCTGCAGCGCCATCTTCTCGAACACGCGACCGCGCCGGAAATCGTCTTGCTGCACAGTGGAAAGCTGACGACGATCGAGGCGCTGCCCTACGTCGTGGCACGCTTCCGAGCGGCGGGATATCGCTTCGTTACCGTTGGATCGTTGCTCAGGCAGGTCCAGGTGAACGAGCTCAACCATCCGCTGCGGCGCGCCGTTTAGAGACTGCTTAGAAAATGCCACGCCAGATTATCGATACGGAATCGAGCCGGCCGGCCTACGTACGCCGCCGAACGCGCAGGCTGCTCGTTTCGGTGCTGCTCTTCGTGCTGATCGTAGCTGCCATCTGGTTCCTTGCTCATCGGCGGGTCATGGGCCAGGAAATGCCTTCCAATGGGGGAACCGCCTCGCAGTGCCTTACCGTTATGGCTCTTGGATGAGCAGATTCTTTAGCGCGTGCAGCCCACCCCGAAGACGCGCCTTCGGCTTCCTAGTCCTCCTCACGGCGAGCGCGATAGTGTCGTGCAGCAGCCTCGGCCAGACGTCGGGCGTCAACGTCGGGCCGAACTTTCCGTCGAAGACGTTGTACGCCAGCAACAGCAACCAAAACGCGATCAGCATTTATTCCGGCAGTGCAAGCGGTAAGGGACCTGCCTATCAAATCGGCGGTTCGAACACGGGTCTCAACGGGCCGCAGTACCTTGCCTTCGACCGCGGAGACAATCTCTGGGTCACCAACTACAATCCGAGCACGAACAAAGCGACCCTCATCGAGTTCGCGGCGTTGGCCACGGGCAACGTCGTGCCGCTGAATACCGCCGCACTCGCCGGGCGGCCGCGCGGCATCGCATTCACTCCCAAAGGTCCGACACCGCAACCCTCGAGCTCCGCGAGCCCGATACCGAAGATCATGGTGGTCGCCGACACCAATCCGCAAGACGTCTTTCCCAACCGCATTTTCCTCTTTGTCGCCGGCAGCACGTTCCCGTATCAATCGATCGGCGGCGCGAAGCCGGGATTGAACGTGCCGGGCGGCGTGACGATCGACGGCCAGGGCCACATCTACGTCGCGAACATTCAGGGCGCGACGGTCGAGCAGTTCTTGCTGCCGACGCCGTCCCCGACTCCGAAGCCGACACCGACGGTCTCGCCGACGCCGACCCCGTCGCCCACCCCGACGCCGAGCACCAGCCCAAGCCCGACGCCGACTCCCTCGCCGACGCCAACGCCGGTCAACATCTACCCGCGTTTCGCGATCACCCGCAAGAACCAAGTCATCGCGCCGTATAGCGTCGCGCTGGACCCGATGGGGAATATCTATATCGTCGATCAGGGACGGCCCAACGCCGGCTGCAGCTCAAAGTTCGCGCCAGCGATCCTGGTCTTTCCGCCATATAATAAGAAGATTCCGTACACCAAGCCGATCCGTAAAGTGCAAGGTTGCAACACGCAGCTCAACGCTCCGACCGACATCAAACTCAACTCGGACGGCGTGATCTATATCGCCGACTCGACGAAAGGCGGCGCTGGCATTATCCTGGTCTTTCCCGCCGGCGCGAACGGCGACATCACTCCATCTCCGACCTACAATTCGCCAGGAGCTGTAACCGGAATCGGCATCATCCCGTAGTAAAGACCGATGGCGTTTCTCAAGACCATTATCGACGGTAACGAGCGCGAAGTCGCGCGTTTACGGCGCACCGCGCGGGCCGTCAACGAGTTCGAGCCCGCGTTTTCGGCGCTTTCCGATGAAGATCTGAAGGCCAAGACCGCGGAGTTCAGGAGCCGCCTCGAACAAGGCGAGTCGCTCGACGACATGCTGGCCGAGACCTTTGCCGTCGTGCGGGAAGCCGGCAAACGCACCATCGGCATGCGTCACTTCGACGTGCAGATCATGGGCGGGCAGGTGCTCTACGAAGGGCGCATCGCCGAGATGAAGACCGGCGAAGGCAAGACGCTCGTCGC
>JAFAHB010000298.1 GCA_019237435.1 Vulcanimicrobiota bacterium | reverse complement strand
AGTGACCGTATATGCCGCCCGCGCGTACGGCGACGTCACGCCGCTCCGGACTATCAGCGGCTCTAAGACCGGATTGGATGGGCCCTTGGGCATTGGGTTGGACGCCTACAAGATTACGTATGTCGCGAACTCTCAAAACCCGGGATCGATCGTAATCTACGCTCCAAACGCGAACGGGAACGTCGCTCCGAGCCGGACGATCAGCGGCTCGAATACGCGACTGTATGGTCCCGGAGGACTGGCGTTGGACGTCATTGGCAACGTTTATGTTGCGAACGCGGTTCGCAACCAGGAATCTGTCACCGTGTACGCTCCAGGCGCGAACGGGAACGTTGCACCGATCCGGACGATAAGCGGCGGCAGGACAGGCTTAAACGATCCGGTTGGCCTTGCACTGGATGCCAGTGCCGAGCTTTACGTCGCGAATCACGTTTGTGGCTTCAACCGCCACCCTGCGCCCTGCGCAGTGACCGTATATGCCGCCCGCGCGTACGGCGACGTCCCACCGATCCGCACCATCAGCGGTCCGAGCACCAAACTGGAAGGTCCGCAGGGCATCGCATTAGACGCAGCAGGTAATACGTACGTGACGAATTCTAACGACAGCGTGACGGTCTATGCTGCAGGTTCAAATTACGATGCTGCGCCTATCCGAGCAATCAAGGGCCGCGCGACCAAACTGATAGACCCGCGGGGCATCGCACTCGATGCCGCGGGCGACGTCTACGTCATGAACTCACCCAACTACGGCAAACCCGGAACCAGCGTTACCGTGTACGCGGCAGGCGCGAACGGCAATGTCAAACCAATCCGGATTATTCATGGCTTGAAAACCGGACTCAGCAGCCCCTCTGGCGGCGCTATTCGTTAGCCCGTTCATGATGTTCGATGAGTCATTTTTAAAATGGAGCTAACCCCATGCAAAGGCTAGTAGTTGTTATTGCCGCCGTGCCCGCCTTGTTCGCTATTGCTTTCCTCTCAGCTTGCTCGAACGGCGCGTCGCATGATTCCACCTTAGCGGTGCCGAGCCTTATCGATGTTCGAAGCCACGCGAGCTACGACTTCGGCGCTGCGAAGGCTGGTGTAGATGCTGCACGATACCCCGCAAGCGTGGGTGCCAATCTCTACGTCATAAGCCATGGCTGTCAATTCAGGTCTTGCCAGCAACCAGGCTACGTTACCGTCTTTGCTGCGGGCAGTAGCCATGAGTTGCGAACGATTCACGACGGCGTGGACCAGCCGGTAACACTAAATTTCGATAGCGCCGGCGATCTCTATGTCGCCAACAGCGGTAATGCTACCGTAACGGTTTACGCCGACAGTAACTATGTGCTGCGCACCATTTCCCAAGAAATGTGTTTGCCGGGCGCGCTGGCCTTTGATGGGTCTGGCAATCTCTATGTTACGAACGCCGGACACTGCGCACGTAAACATAAACAAGTCCCTAATACGGTCAATGTCTACGCTTCCGGCAGCACATCGTTGGTGCGGAGAATCTTCGAAGGGGTAAATCAGCCGGATGCGCTGAGCTTCGACGGCGCCGGCAACCTGTACGTTGCAGAATTTGGCAATAGCACGGTGACGGTCTACGCCGGGGGCAATGACCTGTAGGCGCAGATTCGGACAGACGGAGACTGTGAGTTCTCGGGCGTAAAGCCCGGCTAGGAGACTCACATGCGAAAGAGCCGATTCACTGAGGCGCAGATCGTCGCGATTCTGCGAGAGCTCGACGCCGGCACGACGGCCACCGAACTCGGTCGGAAACATGGGATTCACGCCAACACGATCCGCCTCTGGAAGGATCGGTACGGTGGCCTCGATAGCAGCGATTTGGTCCGCCTTAAGCAACTCGAGGACGAGAACCGGCGCAAAGATCGGATCATCTCCCGCCTCTCACTGGAAGTCGATGCGATGAAAGAGCTGGTCGAAAAAAACGGCTGGGGCCCTCGCAGCGGCAAGAAGCGGTGAGGGCGCTAGAAGGACGCGGCATCTCGACAGTGCGGGCTTGTCAGCTCGCCGGTTACAACCGCAGTAATCTCTATTACCGCCGCAAGCACCGCGACGATCCCAAACTCAAAGCTCGCATGCACGAGTTGGCGCAAGAGCGGCCGCGCTGGGGTTGGCGTCGACTCTTCATCGTCATGCACCGCCGGGAGCGCTACGACGTCGGCGAAACTCGTTTTCTACGGCTGTACCGAGAGCTTCGCCTACAAGTTTGGCCGCGCAAAAAACGCAAGGTGAACTACGTACGCGGAGCGTTGATCGCGCCGGCGACGGCGCCCAACGAGCGGTGGTCGCTCGATTTCATGCACGATCGGCTCGCCAGCGGTCGCCAGTTCCGGGCTCTGACGATCGGCGACGACTTCACCAAGGAGTGCCTTGCGTTGGAGATCGCGCACTCTCTGGGAAGCGCCGACGTCATCCGAGCCTTTGAAGCGATCGCATTTGAGCGAGGCTTGCCGAAAACGATTCGGTTCGATAACGGCTCTGAGTTTACGAGCCATAAGATGCTGCGCTGGGCTGCCGAACACAGCGTGGAGTTGCACTTCATTCAGCCCGGCAAGCCAACCCAGAATGCGAATGCGGAGTCGCTCAATGGTCGGATCCGCGACGAGCTACTCAACCTGCACACCTTCACGAACATCTTCGAGGCGCGCGAGATCGCCGAGGCTTGGAGACGCGACTTCAACGAGAACCGTCCGCATTCTTCACTCGGCTATCAAACGCCGAAGGAGTTCGCGGCAACCCTAAAAATCAACCCTTCACAGTTATCAGCTGCCTGAAATGCACCTACAGGTCAGCAAGAAGAGAGTACTGCGAACAATTTCTAAGGGTTTGGACTTTCCGACCCAGCTCATTTTTGACACTGCGGGCAATCTCTACGTCGCCAACTCCGACAAAAAGTTTGTGAAGGTTTACGCTCCGGGCAGCAACTCGGTGCTGCGGACGATCTCCCAAGGCGTGGACGACCCGACCGCGCTATCTTTCGACGGTCAGGGCAATCTCTATATCGCCAACTTCGACGCCTCGACCATAACAGTTTACGCACCGGGGAGCACATCGGTGCTCCGGACGATCTCACAAGGCGTGAGCAGTCCGGTTGCGCTGACCTTCGACGGCTCCGGCAACCTTTATGTCGCAAACAGCAATCGCCTTGGCTATGGCACCGTAACGGTTTACTCTCCAGGCAGCAACTCGGTGCTGCGGACGATATCGGGAGTTTTGCGACCGGGCGCAATGGGCTTTGGGCCGTAAGTCCGGCGGCGGCCCCTGCCTTTCTTGATCTCGCGGCCGCGCGCGAAAATGGGAAATTCTTGCGATTCGTTTAACGCTTCGAGAAGCCGCGGACCAATGTGTCGGTAATGAGTTCAAACAGTTCTTCTGTTGCCGTTTGCGGAAAGCGGCCGGCGTGGGTGATCTTTAGGCTCACGATGCCGTGAACCGCGACCCACATCATCTCGGCCAGCGCTTCCGGATCGGCGTCGTTTGCTAGGCGGTTGCGATCGCGCAGCTCGCTGAAGATGGCAACTAAAAGGCCCAACGCTTGCATCCCCGGGCTGTCTGCACTCTTTTCGTATTCGTGGAACGCAACTTTGGCGAACTTCGGATCGTCCATGAAGATCAGCCGATACGTTTCCGGATGTTCCAGCCCGAAGCGTACGTAACGCCGTCCGATCTCGCGCAAGCGCTCGACCGGGTCGGCAATCGAGTTCGCCGGCTTGAGCGCGTCGAGAAACTCTTCAAACCCGGCGCGGCATAGCTCGAACGCGATCGCATCGCGGCTCTCAAAATACAAATAGATCGTGCCGGGCGCATACTCGATTGCCTCGGCAATCTTGCGCATCGTCAGCCCGTCGAAGCCCTCTTCGAGCACGATCCGGCGCGCGGCCGCCAGCACTTCCTCTCGAAACTCGGCCTTTTCGCGTTCCCGGCGGTCGACTTTGGTCACCCACTCAGTATAGCCGAAAAG
>JAFAHB010000162.1 GCA_019237435.1 Vulcanimicrobiota bacterium | reverse complement strand
TCGGAAAAGGCGATTCGCTCCGAGCCGGCGATGACGGCCGTGCGGCCGGCGTGGCGGAGGGCCGACTCGGCGAGGATCGAGGCCAACGAAAGCATCATGCCAGGTTAAACGCTCCTCCCTTCGGAAGAAGGGGCCCCGGTGATCACCGGGCCCGGTCTGCTGTTCGTCGTCTCGGGGCCTTCCGGGGCCGGAAAGGACACCCTCGTCGACGCCCTGCTCGCCCGTCTTCCGCGGTTACGGTACTCGATCTCCGCGACGACGCGAGCGCCGCGTGCCGGGGAAGAAGAAGGTAAGCACTATTTCTTCCTTTCGAGGGATGCGTTCGAACGCCGCCTAGCCGCCGGCGAGCTGCTGGAATGGCGTGAGTACAACGGCAACCTTTACGGGACCCCGCGCGATTACATCGAGCGAACCATCGCCCAGGGATACGACCTCATCATGAAACCCGAGGTCAACGGCGCCCTTGCCGTCAAGGCGGCATACGCCGACGCGGTGCTCATCTTTCTCGCGCCGGATCGTTTTCCGATTCTACGCGAACGATTGACGGCTAGGCGAACCGAGACGACCGAGCAGATCGCCCGGCGTCTCGAAATCGCCGAAGAAGAAATGAAGTTCGTGCGCAGCTTCGACTACATCGTCGTCAACGCGCAGGGACGTCCGCAAGAGGCGATCGGCGATTTGGAGGCAATCCTGCGCGCCGAGCGCTGCAGAATCCATCGTTACACTGAAGAAACTATCGAGAATATAAGGAGACCATGAGTAAGTCCGTTTTCGGCGACTTGGACGCGCTGTTGAAGCATGCCGATTCCAAGTTTAGCCTCGTCAATATCGTCACCAAGCGCGCCCGGCAGTTGAACAACTGGATTCGCGTGCAACAGCTCCCGCCGACCGACCGCCGCGAGTATTTCGCAAGCGAGCCCCTGGTCGACAAGGAGTCGATTAACCCTAACAAACCCGTGTCGATTGCGTTGGACGAAATCGCCGAGGGTAAGATTGCTTATCATCGGACGAGGGAAGGCATTAAGTAACATCGCCCTATGTGCGGCATCGTAGGTTACATCGGCGAGCGCGACAGCGTGCCCATCATCCTGGACGCGTTGCGCCGCCTGGAGTACCGCGGTTACGATAGCGCCGGAATCGCGGTCATCGACGCAAAGGGCCTGCTGACCGGATCGAAAGCCGAAGGGAAGCTTTCGCGGCTAGCCGACCGGCTCGACAACGGCGGCGCCGTTGCCGGCGCCGTCGGAGTCGGACACACCCGTTGGGCGACCCACGGCCGTCCCTCCGATGCCAACGCTCACCCGCACATGGATTGCGCCGGAAAGATCGCCGTCGTCCATAACGGCATCATCGAGAACTATGCGACGTTGCGGGCGCGTTTGCTCGAGCTCGGACACGTGTTTCGGAGCGAAACCGATACCGAAGTACTCGCGCACCTCATCGAGCTGCACTACGATGGAAATCTCGAAGAGGCGGTCCGCAAGACCCTGCGAGAAGTGCGCGGCGCTTACGCGCTGGGCGTAATTTCCAGCGACCATCCCGAGCATTTGCTTTTTGCTCGCAACGGCGCGAGCCCGCTCGTGCTGGGCATCGGCGACGGCGAAATGTACGTCGCGTCCGATACGCCCGCGATTCTTCCGTACACACGCAAAGAAGTGATCCTGCAAGAGGGCGAGATCGCCGTCGTCGGCCGGCACGGATTCCATCTTACGGATTACGACGGCAATCCGATCGATCGCGACCCCGTTCAAATCACGTGGGATGCGACGTCGGCCGAAAAGAGCGGCTTCAAACACTTCATGCTCAAGGAGATCTTCGAGCAGCCCAACGTCATCAAGGAAACTCTCGCCGGGCGGATCGACGAAGACGGCAACGTTCACCTGGCTCGCGAGCTGGGAAGCGTCACCTCCGAGCAGCTGCGCTCGATGAACAAGATTGCAATCACCGGCTGCGGCACCGCGTACCACGCCGGGCTCGTCGGCATGTACCTGCTGCGCTCGCTCGTGCGCTTGCCGGTCGAGATGGAGCTGGCCAGCGAGTTTCGCTACGGCGATCCGGTTATCGATCCCAATACGCTGGTCGTTGCCATGTCGCAATCGGGCGAGACCGCCGATACGATCGAAGCCGTGCGCATTGCCAAGCAATCCGGCAGCACGGTGCTGGGGGTCTGCAACGTGCTGGGATCCCACTTGACCCGCCTGGCAGACGGAACGCTGTACACGCGCGGCGGTCCGGAGATCGGCGTCGCCGCCACCAAAACGTACGTCTCGCAGGTGGCTGCGATGACCTTGCTCGCGCTCTATCTCGCGCAACTACGCGCTACCTGCGATCCTCGCCGTTTGCGCGAAATCGCCGACGGCACCAAATTGCTGCCGGCTGCCGTCGACGTCGTGCTCAACACCTCGGACGAAATTCGCAAGGTCGCCCGCGAGATGCGCAAGGCGCGCAGCGTGCTCTTCATCGGTCGCTTCATCAACGTACCGACGGCGCTCGAGGGCGCGCTCAAGCTCAAGGAGATCTCATACATCCACGCAGAGGGCTACGCGGCGGGCGAAATGAAGCACGGGCCGATCGCGTTGCTCGATCAGCGCGTCCCGGTCGTCGGCGTCGTCACCGAGGGTCGCGTACGCGACAAAGTTCTTTCGAATATCGCTGAAGCGAAGGCGCGCGAAGCTCCCATCGTCCTGGTTGCGAACCGCGGCGACGACGAAGCGGCGTCGCTGGCCGACCACGTCTTTTGGGTGCCGCGCGTCG
>JAFAHB010000160.1 GCA_019237435.1 Vulcanimicrobiota bacterium | reverse complement strand
CCATAGATGGCGTCCACCGGCGCAAGGGCCCAAGTGCCAACCGATTCGTAGCGGCCGTATCCACCCGCGGCGAGCAGCTTTTTCCCGAAATGATGAACCCAGCTTACGATGAACTCCGGCGACTGCATCGCGACCGTATCGACGGCTTGTCCCGGGTCGGAAGGACGGCTGAGGTAATCGTTGACGCCGTCAAATGCAAAGTCGTCGTTTGGTAGGTGCCACGCCGCGTACAAGCCGATTTGCCGGTCGCGGCCGTAGGTCGCAAAGTCATTCCTTTGCAACAAGAAATAGCCGTCGACGAACCCGACCTGCGACGCGTTGGCAAAGGTCTCGGGAACGAGCTGTTGCCAATCGCCGAAACTAACGTGGAACTCCAAGTACTTGCTATTGTGGTCGTACTTGAACCGGAAACCGGCGCGGTTCGCGCCGATCACGCTGTTGTCGACGAGTTGGTAAGTCGACTTGAGCCACACGCCGGGCCACGCCCAAGACACGCTCCAAACGTTTTCTGGAATGCCGTAGGGCAAGATCATCGTCGCGTATGTCGGATCGAAGCGGTGATATTCCAACGTCGCAACGTCGTCGCCAAAATGGTGCGCGAGGCTGAAATGCTCGTAATTCCCAAGCCGCGAGGTGCCGGGATATCGGACCAATCCGGCGTCGTACCAGGCACGTCCGAGCTCCGCGAGCGCGTCCCAGCCCTTTAAAGGATGGAAGAACGCGCGCGCGCCTCCGATCGTCTCCACCTGGTTCGCAAGGTCGCTGGTAAAAAGCCGCCCCAAGACGCTCGGATAGAGCGTAGGATTCACGCCGTAATAGGTCGTCGTGGTGATTGGCGCACCCGTCGTCCAAAGGTGCGCGAGCTGTACGGAGAATCGCCCGAAGTCGCCGCGATCCACCACGAACGAGCCCATGGTCAAACGAACGTTTGTGTCCGCTAGCGCCGGCAACAGAGCGTCGCTGACTTCGACCGTCGCGTCGCCTTGATGCCAAGTGCCGTCGACGCCCAGCAGCGGTAAGGTCGAGGGACTCGACTGCCACCAGTCGGGCGCCGGCGGTCCCGGACCAAGCGTCTCGGCGGTTTGCGGCAGCAATGCCGGCACCGTCGAGGTAATCGGCGGCGGCGCGAAGACGAAACGATCGCTCTGCCGGAGATCGAAATATCCGCCTTGCACTTTCCATCCGCCGCCGGGGTCGCCGGCTGAAACGTTGAGTAAGCTTACGTTTGCGATCTCGGCGTCGTCTTGTCCGGCCTGCGTGGGGAACACGATGGCGTAGGGAACGATGCGCGATAGCGCGTGATCGTTAAGATTGGGAATCGGCGGCTCTCCCCAATAGAGGGCATTAGTCGTGCTGCCGGTGAGGCCGCCGATCCCGAGCGTAGCTTCGAAGTCAACTCCGGGGACGTGATACGCGCCGGTGAGCTCGTACTGCGCGATGCCCGCGACACCCGGCGTCACCGGAGCGCTGCTGAACCAGTCGTAGGGCGACATCGGCGAGATCGGCGAGCCGTGTGCAAACTCGCGGCCTTCGGGCGGCGTCGTGCCGGGCCCGTTAGTCGCCTGATTGATGAAAACGTTCGATCCGCTGACGGAGAGCGCGAAGCGCGGCGTCGGAACCGGCGAGGGCGACGGCGCCGGGCTTGACGCTCCCATCTGAAGCGTTGCAAGAACTACTGTCAGCAGCATTGGTGCACGCTAAGCTTCAGCTTACGAGAGCTCGCCAATAGCTGAAGCGGGGTCTGCGATCGCCCTGATTGGCGCGAAGCGTATCGTCGTGAAACGCGGAGCGCGCAATGCGTAGTTTGGTGAAATCCGTCAGGAATACCAGAAGCCTCTTCATGGCACATACCTCCTCTTCGTTTTAGCGGTTTGCCGCGCCGAACGAACGGGCGCAGCATGTCGATGAGCGGCTCGTAAGGAGCCGACGCGATCTACTTGGTCCGTCGTCCATGGCTAGGCATCACCTCGCTTTCCAAAATAAAAAACTGTCGCTGCTCCTCGCAGTTCGACAGTTGGAGAAACTTCGCGCGCTCGTCGCGCCAGCTCCCTCAGTGTCGAGCTTTAGCACTGCACAACCTAGGCGTGTCATCCTGAGCGCGCGGCCGCAGCCGCGCAGTCGAAGGACAACTTGGCCAGCCGCGTTAGATTCCGCCTTGATTCGGCGGGATCTGGTCACCCGTTGGGGTCTCTCGACCTTTCCGGGCAGCGGCATCTATTCGTGCAGACGCCTCACCTAACGAGGAATCCTTACCCAGAATACTCGTGGCCGAGGCTTTGTCAACCCCGAATCCCGAACTCCAGGCACGTGGCAAACATCCGGGAACTGGACGAGCTGACGATAGGGCAAATCGCGGCGGGAGAAATTATCGAGCGGCCGGCGGCGGTCGTCAAAGAGCTGGTCGAGAACGCGATCGATGCCGGCGCGACTCGCATTACCGTCAATATCGAGCGCGGCGGCGTCGATCGGATCGAAGTGATTGATAACGGAGTCGGCATTCCTTCGGAGGACTTGCCGCTTGCGTTGCGACGCCACACGACGAGCAAACTTCGTGCGGCCCAAGAGCTACAGCGCATTGCGACGCTGGGGTTCCGCGGCGAAGGTTTGGCCTCGATTGCGGCGGTGGCGCGAACGGAGGTCGTCTCGCGCGAGCCGCACTGCACCGCGGGAGCGCGCGTCACCGCGTTCGGCGAGCGCGTGGACCCCGCGGAGCCGGCAGCCACGCCGATCGGAACGTGCGTGACGGTGCGCGATCTCTTCGACAACGTCCCGGTTCGCCGCGAATATCTGCGCTCCGCAAGCGCCGAGTTCCATCGCATTTCTTCCTGGCTCTCCAGCTTTGCGC
>JAFAHB010000140.1 GCA_019237435.1 Vulcanimicrobiota bacterium | reverse complement strand
GGCAAGCAATCGGTTTCGATCGTCAACGGTCTCTACGTGGGACAGATGCTCGGAACCATGGCGAACGCGGGTGTTCCACGCGCGACGTTTTGGCTGGCCTATGGAAGCTGCGATGAAACCGGCGATTATTCGAAGAAGCTTTACGGGTGGCAGCGTTTTGGAAGTG
The DNA here is from genome assembly GCA_019237435.1 of Vulcanimicrobiota bacterium. Classification (GTDB taxonomy): domain Bacteria; phylum Vulcanimicrobiota; class Vulcanimicrobiia; order Vulcanimicrobiales; family Vulcanimicrobiaceae; genus Cybelea. The sequence goes on along the minus strand of JAFAHB010000140.1, from coordinate 10,820 downwards.
AGGCGCTCTTTTCCGACGGGTTGCCCAATCCATACGAAGGATGCTCGAGCACGCCGAAGATCGCGGGCGGTACGCCCTTCCCCACGGCTCGCGTGATGGGCCTAATGGCCGCAGACGTCCCGGCGGGATCGCAAGCGCGCGGGGTAAGTGTTTCGGCGACGTCTCGCAATAGCGTGCGCGCGTACGGCTTCGCACAAGGCAGCGGCTTTACGTTCGCGATCTTCAACAATACGCTCTCGCCAATCGCCGCGCAAGCGCTCGTAAAGGGCTCTTCGCAAAAGAACTACGATGCAACCCTCGCCATCTACGGCAAGGCGCAATACGATCAATCCAAGCAGAATAAGTGGGTCGGTCCGGTGCAGCGAAGCCTTGGACGCGTCGGGCCCAGCGTGCGGCTCACGCTAGGGCCGTACAGTCTTTCGATGTTGCGGCTTCGCTGACGCCCTAGGCGGTTGCCGCGCGCGCCGCTTTCTCTTCGCGTTTGCGCTCGCGCAGGAAATGGAAGAACTCGACGCCTTCGCGCAAGCGCCGTTTCATCACCTGACGGTCGCCGATCATGCCGCCCAAGAGCGAAAACATCTTGCGCGGCCGGAAGTAAAAGCGGCGATAGAACTCGTCCACCGATCCGAACATCATGGTTGACGTCAAGCCGGGATAGTTCAGCGCGGCGTGCTGCACGCCGTGACTGTCGACCAGCCCGTCCTGCAGCTCCAGCCAACCGTTCTCCTGCGCCTGCTTGTAGAGATACGTGCCCGGGTACGGCGCCGCTAGCGACACCTGAATCGTCTCGGGGTCCATCTCGCACGCGAAGTCGATGGTTTCGCGGATGGTTTCGGGCGTTTCTCCCGGCATGCCGAGGATAAAGGTGCCGTGGACTTTGATTCCGAGCTCGCGGCAGTCTTTCGAAAAGCGCCGAATGATGTCGAGGCGCGTGCCCTTCTTCATATTGTTGAGCACCTGCTGGTTGCCCGATTCGTATCCGACCAGCAAAAGGCGCAAACCGTTTGCCTTGAGGATCTCCAGCGTAGCCCGCGGCACGTTCGGTTTGGCGTTGCACGACCACGTGATTCCGAGCTTGCCGAGCCGGCGCGCGATTTCTTCGACGCGTGGAATATTGTCGGTGAGGGTATCGTCGTCGAAAAAGAACTCCTTCACTTCGGGGAAGAGCTGTTTTGCGCGTGCCATCTCGGCCTCGACGCTCTCGACGCTGCGAACTCGGTACAGGTGCCCGCCGATCGTCTGCGGCCACAGGCAGAAGGTGCAGCGCGACTTGCACCCGCGCCCCGTATAGAGCGAGAGATACGGATGCTGCAGATAACCGTTGAAGTAGTTCGGAATCGTCAAGTCACGCCGATAGACGTCGAGCACCGACGGGAACGAATCCATATCCATGATGATGGGGCGCTCCGCGGTGCGGACGATTTCACCGTTCTTACGGTAAGCCAGCCCGTCGATTTCGCTCAGAGGCTTGCCCGACGCGACGTCGACGCAGGTATAGTCGAACTCGCCGACGCTCACCCAATCTACCGCCGGCGCCCCGTTGAGCGACTGTTCCGGCAGCACGCTGACGTGCGCGCCGACCATCCCGACGACGACGCCCGGATTCTCTTCCTTGAGCCGCACCGCAAAGCGCGCGTCGTTGTTGAACGATGGTGCGCTCGTGTGGATGACGACGCGATCGTACTCTTTGGCAAGCGGCGCGACCTGATCGACGGTCAAGTCGTCGGGCGGCGCGTCGATGAGCTTGCTGCCGGGCACCATCGCCGCGGGCTGCGCGAGCCACGTTGGATACCAGAAAGACCGCACCTCGCGGCGGCACTGATACCGCGACCCCGCGCCGCCGTCGTACCCTTCGAAGGTCGGCGGATTGACGAACAGGGTCTTCAAGAAATCGGGCATGCTTTATCCTCCGGCGTTTCCGGTTTTCTCCCGGCGGCATAAAGCCTTTCGGGCTCGGCCGCTTGCGCTCGCGTGCCGAGGGCCTCGGTAGCAGTCGGAATGCCGATGCGATCGAGCCGCACACCTTTGGTTTCGATTCGAAAGAGCCACGTCGTCAGCGCGCCGAGCAACGACGCCGCGATAAGCCACCAAAGCAGCGCTCGCGTGCCGATTTCCGACAGCAGAATCGGAAAAAGAAACGCGGTTAGCACGGCTCCCGTCTTGGCGAAGGCGGCCGCAAAGCCCGCACCCATGCCGCGTATGTCGGTCGGGAAAACCTCGCCCGCGATCAAATACGTCTGTGCGTTCGGGCCGAGGTTCGTCATGAAATCGAACAGCATGATGCCGGCGAAAATCAAAGCGATATGCGGAGCGCCCGCTAACACGGTCGAGATCGCGGCCAGTGACAGACCGGCGGCGCATCCGATGAATCCGGCAATTTGAAGCTTGATGCGCCCAACCTGATCGGCCAGCACGATGGCGGCAAGAATGCCCGCGATCAGGAAGAGCGAAATGAGCGCCGAGCCCTTCGCCGCCAACACCTGGCTTGCGATTAGGTCGGCGGTCGTGCGCGTGTGGCTGGGCGCCGCGCCGAACGCGACGGCCAAGAGCGTCGGCGTGAATATCCCGATGCCGTAGGTCGATAGGTCCTGCAAAAACCAGGGGACCGAAGCCAAGGTCGTCGCGCGAAGATTATGCCCGCCGGCAAAGAGACGGCCGATGTGCGCGGATCGCGCGCGCTCGACCAAGTGCTTCGCGCGCTCTCTCAAGCTCACTACGTGTGGATATTGTGGGCGCCGCGCGAGCAGACGCGCCACCGCCCGTTCGGCGCGGATTACCTCACCGCGATTGAGCAGCCAGTGCGCGCTCTCCGTGATCGAGAAGCGCCCGATCATGACGCCAAGCGCCGGAACGACGGCCGTCGCATACATCCATCGCCACGCGTCGAGCGCCGGATGATTCCGAAGGACGATAAAACCGACGGCGGTGCCGCTAAGTGCCCCAATCGCTTGAAACGCGAAGGCGCCCAGCACCGAGCGTCCTCGGCTCGTGGTCGGAATGTTCTCCGAGATAATCATGTGCGCGGTCGGGTAATCGCATCCCAGTGCTAAACCCAGCCCAAAGAGGCAGGCGATAATCGCGATCGCGTTGTTCGCCAGCGTCAACATCGCGAGAAAGCCGACGAAGATGATCATCTCGACTACGAACATACGCTTGCGCCCAAAGTAATCGGCGAGGCCGCCCAGTCCGATCGCTCCGACTAGGATGCCGAAGAGCGCCGCTGCACTGATGAGACCGCTGCTACTGCCGCGCAGGCCGAACTCGCGCCCGATCAGCGGTAAAGCAACGCCCGTCATGAAGACGACGAAGCCTTCGAAAAACTTTCCCGCCGCCGCGAGCGACCAAATCCGCCACTGCATCGCGGTCATCGGGGGATGCCCAACCGACGTGCCGTCTGCCCAAGCCGGCAGTTCGTCGATATAGTCCTGAACGGAGTGTCGAGCGTCGCTCATCGAGGGCGCCGTCATTCTTCTGTGAACGGCGACCTGCCCCTTGGCCCCTTCTCTTAGGACGCCACGGATCTATAAGGCCTGAATCGCGCTCGCGAGGTCCGGAAAGCGGCGAAAGTCTGAGAAGGTGATCTGCATCGTTCCGGACGCGGCGAAGGGACCGTAGCGCCCTTTATATTCTTGCGTTTCTTGCGCGATCGCCCAATAGCCGGGCAGCACCTCGGATCGAAGGTCCGAGATCGTGCCCGAATTCGCATGGGGCGGCAGCGCATTGGGTTCGTAGGTGATCGAAACGACGTCGTCTTGAGCGTCGTACGCAAATTTTCCGCGCCCGTGACCGGCATCGCGAACGCTAGAGGTGAAATTAATCGTTGAAGGTCCGCCGGGTTGGTACTGATACGCGTCGAGATAGCGCGGGTCGTACGGCGGCGCGAAGACGTCGCCGGGCTTGGGGTGATCCCACGAATATTCGAGCGACGACACGTCCGAGGCGCCGGCCGGCTTTCCGTCAATCGTGTAGCTGTAGACTTTCACTCGAACCGTCGTACCATCGTCGTAGACTCCACGCATCACGATGTCTTCATGCCGGCCTTGAAAAGCGCTATGCACGTCGAAGACGCGATGCATCTGAAACATCACGACGCCGCGCGACGTCTCGGCATAGCGTTGCGCCACCTGCACGAGCGCAGGCGGCGCACCAGGCGGCAACGTCACGCTCATAGCGCGTTTGTACCCCCTATCTCTGCGAGCGTAACCCGCCCGCACTAAGAGGACGTTGAAACGTAAATGAACCGGTTGGGGAGGTCGAGCGTGAAGGTGCGCCCGGCCCAAAACGAGTTGCCCACGTCGCAGTCGTAAATCAAGTCTGCAAACTTGACGGCGGGTGAGGCCATTCTCGTTTGCGGCGCGCCCAGTATCTGGATCGATGAAATTTGGCCGCTTGCCACGTTGTTCGGATTAAGACCCGCCGCAGCCGCAAAGGTTTTGTCGAGCGTAATGCCTTGCGAGCCAGTATCGATCTCGCACAGCCCGGTCTTTCCGTTGCCGAAATCAAAGCGCGCAAAAAGCGCGAGCGCGATGCCGAGATCGTCTTGAAGAATCAGCGGTACGCGTGTTTCCATACGTACGCGATCGGGGAAGGTCTGCGCATCTTCGATCACGATTTGGCGATTGCGAAAATCGAAGGTGCTGACGACGTTGCGAAAGGCGGTTGCCGAAATTAATCCGTCGACGCCGCTGTTATCCAACCCGCTCCAAATGCCGACGTGCGGAGCGTCGATATTGACGCCGCCGATCGCGAACGTCACGACCTTGCCGATCGGAAGATCGGTGCGCTCCCCGGTGAGTCTAAGGCTTACGTATTTTCCGTTGACGGCAACGAATTGGCGACCGAGGTTACTCGACAGCACGTCGACGCCCGCTCCCAAATTCACGAGCATCGGGACCGCCGGGCGGCCATCGAGGGAGCCCTGCACTTGGATGAGCCCACCGTTGACATCCGTCCAAGGAATCGTTTCAGCGGCAAACGCTGCTCGCTGCGAAGCCCAAACGAGCGTCACTCCGATAACTAAAGTCACCGCCGCAATTCGTGAGAGTTTCATGAGCCCTCCGTTTTGTCGGTGCAGCAAGCTGCGACAAGACTTTCGCTTTTCCTGCGTCGAATACACGCGAGCAACGAACCGCGATCTCCGGAGGTGTCATGACACGGCTTCGATCCCTCATTCTCTTGATCTCGCTCGTCGGTGTTGGCGGATGCACGAGCTCGACGGGAACGCCGTCGCCCCTTCCTACTGCCAGCAGCGCAAGCGCCGCGATTCAACACATCGTCGTCTTGGTACAAGAGAATCGCAGCTTCAACACGATGTTCGCCGGCTTCCCCGGCGCGAATACCGCGCTGAAAGGCAAATGTAAGCTGGCGCGTTCGGCGCCGTGGTGCCCGAAATCGCAGATGATCCGGCTTAGGCCGGTGCCGCTGGAGAGCAGCGGCAAGAAGAATCTCGGCATCGACATCGATCACAGCCATCACGCATTTGAGGTCGAGTGCGACCCGAAGGGCGGCGTCTGCCAGATGGACGGTTTCGACCTCATCAACTTCGGCGAGTCGGGTCAGGGCACCGCGGCAATGACCTATCCGTATGCCTACGTCGAGCGGTCGGAGACGAAGCCGTATTGGGACTTTGCGCGTCAGTACACGCTCTCGGATAACATGTTTTTTACCGAGACGGCCTCGAGTTTCATCGCGCATCAAATCCTGCTCTCCGGCACGGTGCAGCTCAGCAACGGCGAGTGGGTGACCGATCAGCCGGGCGCCGTACCGTGGGGCTGCGACGCGGTGCCCGGCGACAACGCGCCCACGCTGCTGCGGAACGGTTTCGAGTCGTTTTCACCAGGCGTGTTTCCGTGCTTCAAATGGGGGACGATGGCCGACCTTCTCGATGCGAAACAGGTTTCTTGGCTGTTCTACGTCGACCAGTGCTGCGTAAACCCGCCGTATGATTTCTCGGGCGGAGCCTGGAACGGCTATCGCGCCATCCACAAAATCTTCTACGGTCCCGACTACAAGAAGAACATCAGCTCGCCGAACACCAACATCTTCTCCGATATCACCGGCGGGACGCTGCCGTCGGTGTCGTGGGTGATACCGTCGCTGTACGATTCCGATCACCCCGCGAGCGGCTGCAACGGCGGGCCATGGTGGGTGACGAAGGTCGTGAACGCAATCGGCACGAGCAAGTACTGGAGCAATACCGCGATCATCGTGTTGTGGGACGATTGGGGTGGCTGGTACGATCCCGCAGCGCCGCAGATCATCAACCCCTCAACGCTAGGCTTCCGCGTGCCCATGGTCGTCATCTCGCCCTATGCGAAGGCCGGCAACGTGTCGCACAGCGAATACGAGTTCGGCAGCATTTTGAAACTCATGGAGCAAACATTCGGCCTGGCGTCGCTCGGAACGACGGACAAGAGCGCGCCTTCGATGGAGGACGTCTTCAACTTCTCGCAGACGCCGATCACGTTCAAATCCGAACCGCTTCCAAAGCCGCGCGCGTGTGCGAAGCAGGTCACCAATCCCGGCTCACAGGATGGGATGAAAGAGCTCATCGAGCACGACGGCGGCATTCCGGAGTAGTGGGTATCGTAGCTCCATGCCGCTTTTCGCCGACCGCGCCGATGCCGGGCGTCAGCTCGCCGACGCGCTCGCCGAATATCGCGACGATCCAAATGTCGTCGTCTTAGCGCTGCCGCGCGGCGGCGTTCCGGTTGGATACGAAGTGGCGCGAGCGTTGCACGCGCCACTCGACGTCTATTTGGTGCGCAAACTCGGCGTTCCCGGACACGAGGAGCTCGCAATGGGAGCACTGGCCAGCGACGGTACCTGCGTGGTCGACGAAGGTCTCATTCAAATGCTGGGCGTCGACGAGGCAACGTTGGAATCGGTCGTGCAGCGCGAGATCGGCGAGCTGCGCCGCCGCGAGCTTGCCTATCGGCCGGCGCGACCGGAGCTCGACATTCGCGGAAAGACGGCAATCGTCGTCGACGACGGCCTCGCAACCGGCGCGACGATGCGTGCGGCGGCGACGGCGTTGCGCGCACAGGATCCCGCCGCAATCGTAACGGCCGCGCCGGTTGCCGCGCGACGGACGTGCGTGAGCCTAGCACATGTCGTCGACCGGGTGGTCTGCGCCCAAACGCCGGAGCCGTTCCATGCCGTCGGCCTTTACTATCAGAATTTCGACCAGACCAGTGACGACGAAGTCCGCCGGCTCCTCGCGCGGGCCGAAGCCGACCGGACAGGTCGCGGCACGGACGTGTAGTATCTTCAGCCGAATGAAGCATGCATCCGCCGCCATCGGGGCGCTGGCGATCACGATAATCCTCTACTCGTTTGCCGGACTGCGCGGCGCGGTCGATACGTGCAAATGGTTCGACGACAACATCACCGACCGTTCGATAAGCGCGCTCACGCACCAAACCGATCTGCTTTACAACCGCATCGCGCTACCCGCGGACGCTGATGTGACGGCGCGCGGAACGGCCGTGACCGAACAGGGCGAACAGCTCGTTGACTTCAATTTACACAACGCCACGATCTGCACGGCCGCGGAAGCGCTTTACGGTCCGACGCCGTCTCCGTCGCCGTCGCCGTAACTGCTCCTACTAGTCAGGCCGAACGCGCAGCGCGATGCTGATGCGCGGACCGACCGCTGCGCGCGTCTTTGGAATCCCGTGATCGTAATGCAGCTGCGTTTCATAGCTCATCACGAGCAGGCTCCCTTCCTCGAGATCGAGATCGAAGATTCGGCGCCTGCCCTGAGCGGAGTCGAACGGCGGCTTGGTTTTGCTCCGAATGGTCATCATACGAGTCGCGCCGAGCGAGATCAGCGCGATCGGGTAGCCGGCAACGATTTCGTAGAGATGATCGTTGTGCGGAGCGACGCTGTCGCTTCCGTTCCGATAAAAGTTGAGCCCAACGCGATTGAACGGCGCGCCCGTCGCATCGCTCGCGCGCCGTGCGGCTTCGCGCAGCGCCTGAGGGAGCTCCTTTTCATCCAGACGGTAGCCGGCGACGAGGCGGGGCACGTCGACGTCGCGATCGTACATGCGCCGTCGCTCGCTGTGCCACGTCACTTCGTCGCGCAACGTTTCGAACCAACGCCGCGCCGTCGGCATCTCGACGAACGCGGGCGTATAGACGATGCTGCCCGTCGCGTCGTCGACGAGCGTGCGCCGTCCTGTGCCGAAGAGTCCGAGCTGCGTAGAGTCTTGCCGCTCTCCTAAGACGGGCGCTACGGATAAAGCCCGCGAAGCTTCGTCGCTTCGGCGACGCGCGCGACGGCCACGCAGTAGGCTCCCTTGCGCATCGAGACGCCGTGACGCTTTGCCTGCTCGAAAGCCTCGCGAAACGCTCGCGTCATCTTGCGCTTGAGCCGATCGTTGATTTCGTCCTCTTCCCAAAAATTCGCCTGGAGGTCTTGTACCCACTCGAAGTACGAAACGGTAACGCCGCCGGCGTTAGCGAGAATGTCCGGCAAAACCATGATCCCGCGATCGAACAGAATGTCGTCTGCGTCGGGCATCGTCGGGCCGTTTGCAGCTTCGGCGACGATCTTCGCGCGAACTCGCGAAGCATTCTCAGCCGTGATGACTTTTTCGAGGGCGGCCGGCACGAGCACGTCGCAATCGAATTCGAGCACTTCTTTGTTGTCCGTCCGCTCGCCGCCGGTGAAGCCGACGACCGAGCCGGTTTCGAACTTGTGCGCGACGAGGCGCTTCAGGTCGAGACCTCGGTCGTTCGCCACGCCGCCGTGCGAATCGGAAACGGCAACGATCTTGTAGCCGTGCTCGGCCATCAGCTGCGCGGCATACATACCCGCGTTGCCGAACCCCTGAATTGCGACGGTGGAGCCTTCGATCGTCTTCCCGTGCGCTTCCATCGCTTCGTTCACGACGTACATGCAGCCGCGCGCCGTCGCCTTGTCGCGTCCTTGCGATCCGCCGATGGCGACGGGCTTGCCGGTGACGACGCCAGGGATCGAATAGCCATGCTGCATCGAGAATGTGTCCATGATCCACGCCATAATCTGCGGCGTCGTGTAGACGTCGGGCGCGGGGATGTCTTTTTCCGGGCCGATGATGATCGAAATCTCGGTCGTAAAACGGCGCGTCAGGTTCTCCAGCTCCTGCAGCGACATCTCTTTGGGATTGCAAACGACGCCGCCCTTCGCACCGCCGAACGGGATGTTGACGAGCGCGCACTTCCACGTCATCCACATCGCGAGCGCCTTGACTTCGTCGAGCGTCACGTCGGGATGAAAGCGAATGCCGCCCTTACCGGGACCGCGTGACAGGTTGTGCTGCACGCGGTAGCCGGTAAACATGCGGAAGGCGCCGTTGTCCATGCGTGCCGGAATCGAGACTTCGAGCACACGCTTGGGCTGGCGAAGGTAGCCGTGCAGCGACTCGTTGAGTCCGATGAGCATCCCTACTTCATCGAGCTGCCGCTGCGCCATGGCCCAAACGTTTTCGCGCCCCTGTACGGCCGAAAGATCTTGCGTCATCTGCTTTCAGTCTTTACTGGTGAGGCTCCCCATACATGCTGGCCTTATAAGCAGGCAAGTGAGGATTCTTCCAGTGCGAGCCGTCTTCGAAGGTGATCTTTAGAGGAACGCACTTCGCATAACTGGTCTGAATCGGAAAAACGTTTGGGTTCAAGCCGAATTTGTGCTTGATTTCGGCGCCGGGAGAGAACGTTCCCACATCCTTTACTTCGGCGACGAGGGCCCCACGAACAATCAAGCCGAACTCGATTTGCTTCATGACGACGCTCGTAACATTGACGTAGTCTATTCCCAGCGTTGGCTCGTTTTCGACCGGATATTGATAGTAGGTGGGTCCATAAACCGACGGCCAGCCCCAGTAGCGACCATATCCGTATCCATACGGGTAGAATGCGGGCGTGTAGCCGGCGTAGTTGTAGGTGACGTTTCGTTGCGGATTGCAGGTGCTGACTTGAATCGGGTGCGGCATCGTGACGTGTGCCGCTTGCGACATTGCGACAAGCGAGGTCTGGGCGAACGTGAGCGCCGGAGCAGCGGCAAAAACACAAATGGCCGCAGCGCCAAGCGAAAAGCGTGCCGTTTTCATGCGGATGGTTCTCTCCTTACTGTAGAACAACAACGCGAAGTTGATCGGTTTGTCGATTGCCTTCTGCAAGCAGAAGGGCGGCGCCTTGGCGCCGCCCTTCTCCCTTTGCTAGCGAGTTAGCTAGTGCTGCGGAGGCCGCCCGCCATGCCGGTCGCCGCCGTTGTTACCGCCGCCACTGCCCGAGGAGCGCGGCGCCGAGTAGCCGCCGCCGGCCGAATGCGGTGCGGAGTAGTTGCCGCCGGCCGGGCGCGGTGCGGAGTAGCCGCCACGATTATAGGACGGATACGATCCGCGCGTGTTCGCCGGATACGAACCGCGGGAGTATGACGGATACGAGTTGCGCGAGTAGGACGGATTCGATTCGGAGCCACGCGCATACGACGGATACGATTCCGAGCCGCGCGCATACGACGGATACGAGCTGCGCGAGTACGACGGATTCGATTCGGAGCCACGCGAGTACGAGCCGTACGGATTACGCTCGTATGATCCGCTGCTGCGTCCGTACGATGGTACGTCGCTCTGAGCGCGCGAGTACGCGTCTCCGCGCGAGTAAGCGTCTCCACGCGCCTGCGAGAACCGGCCCCACGAATCCGACGGAGCACGTTCGGATCCGGCGTTGTCGCCGCCGGTTGAAACCGGCGTGTTACGATCGGCCCGGCCGGCTTCGAGCGAACTACGACTCTCATCGCCGCGCGGTTGATCGATCCCGCGGGACTGCGCGAG
>JAFAHB010000188.1 GCA_019237435.1 Vulcanimicrobiota bacterium | reverse complement strand
TATAACTACGGCTTTAGCACCGTGAGCGTCTATGCTCCGGGCGGAGCGCCTAAGGGCAGAATCAAAAAATACGTGAGCAAGCCGTTTGCGCTGGCATTTGGGCCCTGAACCAACATTCACACCGTTTGCAACTGCGAGGCCGTGCCGCTTTGCGACTTACTGCATCGCCGCCCGGCGCCGGGTGAGAGGCGAATCGCCGCGGCGTTGGCGAGGTCGATCGGGGCCCGTCGCCTTAAGGTCATCCGTCTCGTCTTGGGCTATGCTACGATGCGTCGGAACGGATTGACCTCCCTGAGTCGAGACTTGCAAAAGGCGGATCGCGACGACTGCAATTTCTGCGTCTTCCTTACTCCGCGAAAGCGTCCAGCGGTGCTTCGCTGACTTTAGCGATTTAGCGTTGAGGGAATCTATTGCCCGTAACCAAAAGTGGTATGAGGAGTTTGAAGGCACGCAGGTCTTTGTTTGGGAATTTGTGCGACTCACTACTGATGCACTGGGGAATTAACTGATGCTCTGCCGATTTCTAACGCTCGCCATACTTTTCTCAGCGTGCATGCCGCTTCCGCTCCGCGCGGCCGACCTCGCTACCGATGAATCGGCGATCCGCGACCTGGTTGGGGCGCGCCAGCAGCAGGCGTGGAACAAGCACGATGCGCATGCTTATGCGGAACTATTCGCTGAAGATGGCGACGTTGTTAACGTAATGGCGTGGTGGTGGAAAGGACGCGCGGAGATCGAAAGTAACCTCACACGCATGTTCGCCGGCGTCTTCCATGAAAGTACCCTTACCTTCACGCAAGTGGACGTGCGTTTTTTGGCGCCGGAGATCGCCATAGCGCATGTGCGGTGGAGGATGACAGGCGCGCATATGCCGCCTGGCCTCCCCGAGCCGCGTGAAGGTTTGCAGACCGTGACAGTCCAGAAGCGCATCGGCAAGTGGCTGATCGCCGCCTTTCAGAATACGAACTACGTGCCGCCTCCGGCCGCGGCTCCGTAACTACCTTCCGGAGCTAAGGCCCAGCAAAACTAGGCCCCCCGCCGGGCGCTCGGCTTCTGTGCGCCGCGCGCAGATGGACAGGCGGCTCGGAGTTTTCCACGTAAGCGCAATTGTGGCTTAACTACTATTTATCCATGCGGTGATGGCAAACTTCGAAGCGATTGCCTAAGGGGTCTTCGAAGAAAACTGCGTAGAAAGTTGGGTGGTGCTGCTCGAAGTATTGGGGGCCTTCAATATTCTTACCACCGTGCCTGCGAACAACGCCTGAGACTTCGTCAACGAAGGCGGTACTTGGGGCGGCGAAGGCAATTCGCGTAGCCGTCGGGCGCGCGTCAGGATCGGAAAAAATATTAAAGAAATCAGCCCGAATGCTGCCGTAACGGCGTGTATAGCCGTAACGCACGACCCGTGGCGTCGTCGGCTCGGTACCGAATAGCGCCATGAGGGCATCGTAGAACGGACGCACCCCATCTGCATCGCTGACCCGCAGATCGATGTGACTGAACAGCGGAAACGGATACGTTTCAAAATAGCGCAAGCGCGCCTCGTGTAAGTCTTCGTTTTCCTCCATCTGGTCCACTGATATCTCCTTTGCTGCAGGGCCTTCTCAAGCGTCAGCGCATGCAGGCACCGGCGACTTCACGGCCGAGTTGCGGTACTTACTCTTAGCCCGCGCCACAGAACGTAAACCTTTGCGGACTCCTCTCTGCTAAAATTCATATTTTCCAGGAGAAAGGTCCAATGCGTCTCGCCGATGCTTGGATAGGATTCGCGCACGACGATGTCCGGGCCGGTGTCACGGGTTTGATAGCCGCCGCTTACGGCGAATTTTACGCCGCCCGCGGAACAGGGTATCGTTACGTCACCCTTTCGCCCGGCCGGAATCTTTGCCTCGGCGGTTAGCCACTTGAATTCGGTAAGGGCGCTGTGAATTGATGACTGCGAAGCAGGTTGAACGACTTGACCGCCTGCCGGGTTTAGCTGTTGTGATCCGCTGTTGCACGCTGTTATTCCAAGGCCTATTATAACGATCATGGCGGCAAAAGAAACGCGCCCAAGCATAGATTAGCCTCCTTCTCGCTCACAAAAGTAGCTAGCTCGATGATAGGACCTTCGCCGAGTATTTTCAAGGCACTGAGCACTTGAGACGATTCGCACGGCAGCTAAGTGCTTTATCAAGAGGGTAGGGAACGCAAAACGTAATGATGGTCGGTGCCGCGGATCCCGTCGAGTACATCCTCGGACATCGCGGTGGCCTCGCGAACAAAACCGACGCTCTCCGCCACGGATATGGACGGCGCGTTGCGCACATCTATTGTAGCTCGAACCTCCGCGATGCCATTGCGCATCAAGTGGCTGCAAATCGCGCGGACTGATTCGCGCGCGTACCCGTGTCCTTGGGTTGCGCGTCCAACCGTCCAGCCCATAAGCGCGTGGTCGAGGCTCGGCGGTACCGTGGCTTGTACGTAACCGATGGCTCTGCGATCCTCCATTCGCGAGACGATCCAGTTCAACCACAATTGCGAGGCATCGGGCGACAACCCGCGGGAAAGCACGCGGTAACGTTCGCGCAGCCATACAAGACTCGTTGGAATCTCACTCGGCATATAGTGGTAAAGCGACGGATCGGCTAGGACGCGAAACATTTCGTCAGCATGCCCTTCGGTGATCGGCTCAAGTAATAGGCGCGCGGTGCGGATCAGGACGAACGGCGGCCCGCCGAAGGACGGCGTCATCGTCGTCGACTCGCGCAGTAACGACAAAGCACGAAGGCTCCTCTCCACCAAATCCGAATCTTTTCCGGCGCGCCGTCGCTTTTTTCGGCGCGAACGAGGTTCTCATGAGCGACCAAACCCGACTCGACGCCGAGAACAAAGAGATCAAAGATCAGGAACTCGACCAGCTAAGTGGTGGAAACAGTGGCACCAACCCTCGTGTCAAAAGCCCGTGGAGCATTCCGCCGGAGGGCGCCGGCGGCGGACATACCGGAGGCGGATCCACCGGGCCGCCCGGGAGCGTGGGTGGCGGCGACACCGGAGGGACCTAAGCAAACCGGACGCGATTGCGCCGGTGGTTACTTTCGGCCCTGGATCAGCGGCTGGGCGGCCATTCGGTAATTCTCCTCCTCGAAGATCTGAACGATGCGTTCCGGATCGCAGGGTCGCTCCAGGAGCGACTCCGGGTCCCACTCGCTGCGATTAGCGTTGAAGAAATCGCCGCCGTACACGTGGATCGCGCCAGTCAGGCGTCCGACCGGATTTGTCACCGAGTGAATGATGTCGC
>JAFAHB010000187.1 GCA_019237435.1 Vulcanimicrobiota bacterium | reverse complement strand
CCATCTTGCAGTGCAGCGACGCATTGATCGCGGCCCCCGTGCTGGCCTGGAGCACGTAAATGCCTCCGTCGGCAAGCCGCGATTTGATCGATTCGAAGACACGATCGTTGAATAAGGCGTGGCTTGGCGAATCTTCCAGGGGCTCGGTGAGATCCGAGATGATGACGCCGTATCGAGCAGCGTCGGACCGCATGAAGTCGAGAGCGTCACCAATGATGACGCGCGCGCGCGCATCGTCGAACGCGCCATCGGACCATTCCGCCAGATATTTTTTCGACAGCTCGATCACCGTCTCGTCGATGTCCACCATAGTGCATCGCTCGACGTCGGCCGATCGTAACACCTCACGCAGCGTCGCTCCCTCGCCGCCTCCGAGGATGAGCACCTCACGGCGATCGCCGGCGCCGGCGAGCGCGGGATGCACGAGCGTCTCGTGATAAATGCGCTCGTCGGCTTGAGCGCTCTGCGTGTCGCCATCGATGACGAGCATCTTGCCGAAGACCGGCGAGCGCAACACCGCAATCTGCTGGAAAGCCGACCGTCCGGAATAGTAAACGTCGTCCACGGCATGGTGGTGCTGCTCGGTCGGCGCGAACTCTTCGACGTACCAGTGCCACGCTTCAGTCTTGGGCATCGCGCCTAGTTTTGCGCTGCCAAAGAAGAACCCCGCCGAAGCGGCGGGGTTCTCAGCGACTTGGTCTTTCGACAGCTACCGCTTGTAGCAATTGATTGCGAAGTAGAGCGGGGTTCCCTGCGGAGGAAGTTCGAAGCCCCTGGGCGCCACGTATACCGTAATCGTTACCGAGTCACCTTTGATCGTTCCGGTTCCCGGGAACGGCGACCATACGAGGCTTCCATGCTTTCCTTGCGTCAGCAGGGCCGCGCCGCAAACGTTCGCTTTCCCGAAGCCTTTGGCATCCACGATCGTATACTGCAGAATCGGCTTGTTCTTTTGCGGATTAGGCTTGATGACGTCTTTGCTTTGGTTGTTCACTGCGGCATAGACGAACGTCGCGCCGGCGGCTTTGTACGGCGGGAAAGTCGCTTTGCCCCACTTCGTGATATCGCCGTTGTCGATCGCGTCGGCGATGGCTACGTCTACCGAAGCCTTGAGCGTATTTCGACCGATGAGTCCGGTCACGGCTATATCCTGATAGGTCTTCAGCTTGAAGGTGCCGCCGGCCGGCGCTAGCGTGAATATGTTGCACGCGCCTTCGAAGATCCAATCGTACTGCGGCGGACTCTTCGGGCATGTCGGCAGATGATGACGCAGCGGCGACACATCGTCGAAGGTCGCGGGCGTCATCGCCGTCGGCGCAAGCGGCGCGGACGACGGCACGATGCCGTGGCCAGCGCAGCCTGCCAATACAAGCACGGCGCTCGCCACGAAAGCGGAGCCCGAAATCATAGATAAACGCATGAAAGTTTTACTTTACCTCACTCGAGAGAGCACGAATTCTTTGCTCGAAATTTATTGGACGGCAGGCGAATAGAGCCTGCCGAATCGGCGTATCGTAAAGCTGATAATTGCTGATGATACCGGTTAAGTTTGATCGCTACGCCGTAAGCACGCGCGTATCGTGATTGCGACTAAGCACGTGCGTGAACTCGCCATCGCTCTTCTCAATGCCGCGCTTGAACTCGGTCGTGAGCACACTGGTTGCGCGCAGGGCCTTGGCCGCGTATTCACAAGCAAGCCAGGGGTCGGTGTGGTCGCCGCACGTGTAGAAATCCATCGCCGCATAACCCTTCTCGGGCCAGGTGTGGATCGAGATGTGCGACTCGGCCAAGATCACCGTTCCTGAAACGCCTTGCGGCTCAAAACGATGAAAGGCGCTCTCCATAATGGTAGCGCGAGCGGCCGTCGCGGCGGCGATCATCATGGCCGCGATGCCGTTGATATCCGAGAGCAAGGATGCGCGACAGCCCGAAAGCTCGCACACGATGTGCCTGCCGAGTGCCTTCAATTTGATTTAGGTCTCCTTGACCTTTGAGGAATCCCACCTCCGGACTTCGTCGGCTGGCGGCTGCGGTGCAGACACGTCCCCGACCTATCGGCGAGCTCCTGCCGGCGCTTTTGAGCGGTGCGCGGGCGACTCGCCGCGATGGCGCGAATGGGC
>JAFAHB010000122.1 GCA_019237435.1 Vulcanimicrobiota bacterium | reverse complement strand
GGCCGAGAGGCGCTCGCGGAAACCTGCGACTGGCTGCTGCTGCACCGCGAACGTCAAATCGATGTTCCGACCGCGTAGCGCCGGAGCACTCTGCCAGGCATATGGCACTTCTCGCGGCCACGATTAGCGCATGCAACGGCTAAACGGTCAAATCGTCTACTCGGCAAGCGACCTCAACGCCTATCTCGACTGCCGGCACCTGACACAGCTCGAGTCGCTCGTCGCGCGCGGCGAGCTCAAACGGCCCGATCGCGAAGATCGGCAGGCGCAGCTGCTCCGGCGCAAAGGCGACGAACACGAACACGCGCATCTCGAGGCGTTGCGATCGATCCATGGCGCCGAGCTGGCTGAGTTTGCGCGGCCGGAAAGCAGCATCGAAGCCTACCACCAAGCCGAAGCCGCCACCCTTACCGCATTGCGCCGGGGCGTGCCCGTGATCTATCAGGCGACGTTTTTCGACGGACGTTTCATCGGTCACGCCGATTTCTTGCGGCGGGTTCCCGAACCGTCGGACCTCGGCGATTTCAGCTACGAAGCCGTCGACACGAAGCTCGCCCTCAACCCAAAGCCCTACTATTTGGTGCAGCTTTGCAATTACAGCGAGCACTTGGAACGGCTGCAAGGCCGGTTGCCGCACTTCGCTCACGTCCTGCTCGGCAGCGGCGAAGAACGCCGCTTCAGGCTCAGCGATTACATGGCCTACTATCGGCGTCTGAAGCAGCGCTTCTTGGACTTCGCCGGCGAGTTCGAAAATGCGCGCGTCCACGAGCCGAGCGAGTACCCGTTCGAGTGCAGTCACTGCAAGAGTTGTCCCTGGAACGACCGGTGCGAAGCGCAACGCCGCGACGACGATCACCTGAGCTTGATCGCGTGGGCTCGGCGCGATCAGATTGCCAAACTGGAGACGTCGCAGATCGCGCGCGTTGCAACGCTCGCCGCCTCGAGTGACGAGCATCGTCCGACGGGCATGAGCCCGCAAACCTTTGCAAAGCTACGACGCCAGGCGCGGCTTCAGGTGCGTGGCCGTCAAGAGCGGCGGCCGATTTACGAGCTGCTTCCGCACGATCCCGGCCTAGGCTTCGAGCTGCTTCCGCGGCCGGCTCAGGGCGACGTTTTCTTCGACATGGAAGGCGACCCGCTCTACGAGCCGACGCGCGGCCTAGAGTATCTTTTTGGCTGTTGGCTGCCGGACGACGAGCAGCAGTTCCAGCGTTTTTGGGGGCTCGACCGCGCACGAGAGAAACGCGCTTTCGAAGAGTTCATCGATTTTATCGTCGAGCGGCGCAAGCGTTATCCCGGGCTGCACGTCTATCACTTCGCGAGCTACGAGAAAGACGCGCTCCGCCGGCTGGCGCAGCAGCACTCGACGCGCGAGAACGAGGTCGACGACCTGTTGCGCGGCGAGGTCCTCGTCGATCTTTTCGCCGTGGTGCGCCGCGCAATCGCCATCTCCGAGGAACGCTACGGCCTCAAGAACCTCGAACGTTTCTACCAGCTCGAACGCGCGACCGAAGTCAAGAAGGGCGACGAGTCCATCGTCATGTTCGAGACGTGGCTGCAAGAGCGCGACGATCGCATTTTGGACGATATCGAGCGCTACAATCGCGACGATTGCCTATCAACGTATCGTTTGCGGCAATGGCTTCTCGAGCTGCGACTGGAAGCAATGCAAACGTTTGGCATCGACCTGCCGCTGCGAGCGCCGAAGTCGCCCGAAGAACCCTGTCACGCGCAATTCATCGAAGGGTGCTCGAAATGCGTCAAGCGACGAGACGACGAGCGCGAGGAATCTCGCCGAAGCGAACTGGAACGCAAGTTGCTGCCGGCCGTGCCGCCGGTAACCGAAGCGGAGTACCGCGGAATGCCTCTCCAAGGCCGTATGCGCTACTTGCTGGCGAATCTGCTTGCGTATCATCGCCGTGAAGAGAAACCGGCCTGGTGGGCGTACTACGACCGCTGCGAAAACGTCGATCAGTTGCTGGAGTTCGATAGGGATTCGATCGGCGGGCTCAAGCTGCGCGACGACATCGCGCCGCTTCGAGAAAAGCTGAGCTTCGTTTACACGTACGAGTTCCCTGACCAGCTGCATAAGCTTAGCGCCGGCGATGACCCCGTCAATCCCCGGACGAAGCGGAAGGCGGGCACGATCGTCTCACTCGATCACGACTCGAATCGCCTTGAGCTCAAGACGAAGGCGTCGCCGGAGGCCGCCCGCGCGATCACCGAGCTGATTCCGCCCGGCCCTCCAAAAAGTACGGAGCAGCGCAAAGCTCTCGCCCGAATCGCAGCGGCTTTCTTAGACGGCACCCTCCAGCAACAGAATCCCGCAACCTACGATTTGCTTGCCGCCCGCGACCCACGGCTCACGAATAGCGTCAGCCTAACATGCGTCGAGGGCGTGCAGCCCGAGCACATTACTGCGCAGTCGGTTTCGGCGGTCGTGGCAGCCCTCGATCGCAGCTATCTGTGCGTTCAAGGTCCTCCGGGTAGCGGCAAGAGCACGATCGGCTCCAAAGTCATTTGCGACCTGCTCGTCGCCGGCAAGCGCGTCGCGGTCACGAGCATGAGCCACAAAGCGATTCACAACCTGCTGCAAAAGGTCGAAGCGTGCATGCTCGAACGCGGAGGAACGTTCCGCGGGCTCTACAAGCACAGCGATGGAAACGCAGGATCGGCGTACTCGCCGGCGATTGCGGCGCCGTTCATCGAATCGGTCGGGTCCAACGATCCGTTCGCAGCGGAGGATTACCAGCTCGCCGGGGGCACCGGCTGGCTTTGCGCGCGTGAAGAGCTCGGCGGAAAATTTGATTATCTCTTCATCGATGAGGCAGGTCAGGTTTCGCTCGCCGACGCGCTTGCGATGTCGGCCTGCGCGAAGAACGTCGTGCTGCTCGGCGACCCGTCGCAGTTGGCACAAGTGAGCCAAGGCCGCCACCCGATTCACGCCGATGACTCGGTGCTGCAGCATTTGCTAGGCGAAGAACAGACGATCCCAAAGCATCGCGGCATCTTCCTGGACGTCTCATACCGCATGCAACCGGCGATCTGCGAGTTCATTTCCGCGGCGATGTACGAAGAGCGTCTTCGGCCGGCGCCCGAAACGAAGTTGCATCGAATTACCGCGGGCGAGCGCGAGTACGCCGGCCTATATTTCGTCGGACTCGACCATGTTGGGAATAGCTCGCAGTCGCTCGAGGAAGCCGGCGAAATCGTGCGCCAGATTTCGCTCTTGCTTCACGACGGCGAGCTCGTGGATTCTGCGCCACCGAATGCTCGGTTTCCGCGCAGGGTGCAAGCGCGCGACCTGATCGTCGTTACGCCGTACAATGCGCAGCGCCGGCTCATTCTCGACAAGCTTCGTGATGCGGGCATTGACGTCGACCCGGATACCGGCGTCCGCGTTGGAACGGTCGACAAGTTTCAAGGTCAAGAAGCGGCGATCGTCTTCTATTCGATGGCGACCTCGAGCGGCGAGGACGTACCGCGCAATGTCGAGTTTCTCTTCGAGCGCAACCGTTTCAACGTCGCAATCTCTCGCGCACGAACGGCCAGCGTGCTGCTCTGCAGCCCTCGCCTGCTCGACATTCGCTGCCGTACGCCCGAACAGATGGCGCTAGCGAATCTGCTTTGCGCTTTCGAAGAGCGCACCGAGAGCCTCTACACGGCGAAGGCGACCGTCGTACCGTGAGGCGAGCGGTCGAGATTCAAGCGGGTCGTCGTAGCGCGTAGGATCGCCAGGCCGCGACCGCGCTCGGCGGCAGGTCTGCCTTCGCGCCACCTTCCCAAGTCCGCAACTTCGCCGAAAATCGTGCCCTCGCGCGCGGCGAGGCGCAAGACGAAGTCCCCGGTCGTATCGCGATAGGCATGCTCGACGGCGTTAGCCACCGCCTCGCCGACCGCAATGGTCAGGTCAAAGGTGCGCTCCGGATCGAGCTTCGCGATGCGAGCGAAGCGCAACGCGAGCCGACGCGCGATGGCCGCGGACGACGGCGCCGCCGGCAGGCTTAGCTCGACGGGGAACGGATAGGCCGGCAACATCGTCGCGGCGAGCACCGCGATGTCGTCGAACTGGCGATGCTGTTGGAGGACCTTGCGCACGAGCGCACCGGCCCCGTCTGCCGTAAGATCCTGCACGCGCGCGGTCAGCGCGTCCAGGAGTCGCGTCGCTTCCCGTTCGATGTTCCGATCGTACTCGATCAATCCATCCGTGTAGAGCAACAGGGTCTCGTAGGGTTCGAGCCTGGTTTCGAGCGTCGGAAAGGGCGCCGCCACGTCGACGCCCAGCGGAATTCCGCCGCCTTCGATATACCGTGCCTTTCCGCGTAACGGCGCCAACGCGGGCGGCGGATGTCCGGCGCATGAGTAGCGAAAGACGGAGCGTGAAACGTCGATGATACCAAAGATCGCCGTGATGATCGGATGCTCGTCGTTGAGCATGAGCGCGGCGTTCGTGCGCCGCAAGGTCTGTGCGGGCGTCATCCCTTCCAGCGCGCTCAACCGCAGGGCGTGTCGGGCTTCGTTCATCGCGATCGCCGCCTCCAGTCCGTGACCGCCGACGTCGCCGATCGAAACCGCAACGCGGTCGTCGGAGACCATAAACGCATCGTACCAATCGCCGCCCACGCGTGACTCGCGCTCGGCGGGGCGGTACGCATAGCTGAGTTCGAGGCGCGCATGGTTCGGCAGACGCGCCGGCAGCATGGCGCGCTGGAGCGCCGAGGCAACGCGGTGCTCCCGCTCGTACTGGCGTGAGTTGTCGATCGCTACCGCCGCGCGCCGCGCCAGCTCTTCGGCAACCCCGAGAGCATCCTGCGGGCGGCGCGAGGTTGGATCTGTATCCACTAAGTGCAGCGTTCCGCGAACCTGCCCGTGCGCTACCAGCGGAACGATGACCGCCGACCCTAAACCCGCGGCTTCGTAGATCGCGCGATCCTCGGGATCGCGAACATTTTCGGCGACGGCGCGAAGCGACATCTCGTGATCGAGAACCCGGCTGTTAACCTCGCGAATCACCTGCGGCGAACCGATCCAAAGGTTGCGCGGCTCGACGACGCTGCGTCCGACAAGTGCCTCGAGCCGCTCCCGCAGTTGCGGATCGCGATGGTTGACGGCTTCGACGATCAGCTCGTCGTCCGAAAGCGTCTGCAACTGGCACCAGTCGGCGAACGCCGGGACGCAAAGTTCGGTGATCTTCTGTAAGACTGTCCCAACGTCGAGCGTCGAGCCGAGCTGTTCGCTGACGTGCGAGAGAAACGATTCGCGCTCTTCGGTCCGCTTCTGCTCGTCGATGTCGGTCGCAGTCGAGAAGAAGCGCAACACCGGACCGCCCTCGTCACGGAGCGCTACGCCGCGCACGAGAAACCAGCGGTAGTCACCGTCTTTCGATCGAATTCGCAGCTCCGCCGAAAAATCGTCGCCGCTTTCGATGGCTTCGCTTAGGCGCGGCGCCAGCAGCGGACGGTCCTCGGGATAGATGGCGGCGAGCCACCCCGCCCGCTCGAACGTTTGCACCTCGCTCAGCCCCGTGTACTCAAACCAACGCCGGTTGAAGTAGTGCACCTTTCCGTCGGGGCCGGCGGTACAAACTATCTGCGGAATGGCATCGGCCAGCATGCGTAAGCCGCGCTCGTTTTCGATCGCGGCCTCGCGACGTAAGTACGCGCGCAGATCCGCGTTATCGTCGGCGGTCATCAGCTAGCGTGAAATGGCATGACGCGATGCGCAAGAATCCCCTATGCGCGTTTCCCACCACCACTAACCGCCAAACGAAGGACGCCCCTGCTAGCTCATGCGGCCTTCCTGCACACCAAAGCGTGCCGGCGCAAGAATGGCCCCCAAGAAACGCCGGGATTGCAGGCATGAAAGCGCCGGCGGCACGCGATGAGGACATAGGCACTGACGACCGCGTCGCTCAACGCCCGATGCGCCTCAAAGTCCTCGCCGGCGATCTCGTCAATGCCGAGGTAATAGCGCAACGTCTGATTCTTATGATTGGGGGCCTCGGGAAAGACAGCCCTCGCAAGGCGCATCGTGCAGAGCGCCTGCGTGCCCACCGACGGCCCAACGAAGGAAAGGTCGAAGTGCGCGCAATGCGCCGCTACGAGCCGCGCTTCACAAAGACCCGCGGCTCGCCGCAACGCGAAGCGCAGCTCGGGTGCCGCTGCAACCATTTGGTCGGTAATGCCGTGAATCGCGGTCGCGCGCGACGGAATGGGAATTCCGGGATTCACGAGCGTCGACCATCGCTCGACTATTCGATCGCCGTCGATCAGGGCGCAGGCGATTTCGACGATCCGGTCCGCGACCGGGCTGAAACCCGTCGTTTCCACGTCGATGACGCAGTAGCGCTCCAACATGGCGCCACGATAGGCTATCCAAGTGCCACCTGGCTGGCATTCACTTACAGCAGCTCAAACGGGTTCACCCCGCCGGCGGCCATGATGTACCACGCGGTTGCGCCGACGTGGAGCGAGGCGAAATAGTGGTCGCCATCGCAGTCGCTGATCGTCTTTGACGCAGCGATGATGCCGAGGCCGTCGGCGTTCGGGCCGTTCGTCTGGGCGTATTCGATGTCGCCGAGGTACTTCTGCGCTTGAGCTCGGTCGCCCGATTCGTTGCGAAGCTCGAGTGCGTCGGCGAGGTGTGCCGTGCCTTCGAACCACACGCCGGAACGGTCGCCGCTGCAGAAACTCACGCCGCTGAATCCGCCCTCGCTGACCGCAAGGTTTTCGACGTCCCAGCTCGGCGCTGCGGCCCAGACCGGGTTCGCGAAGGCCAAGTAACTCCACGAGTTGACGTCTTCGGGCTTGAAAGGCTTGTTCGGCGTCACACCATCGTTGCCGGTGCCGACGTAGAAACGGCCGGCGCTCGAGTCCCACATCGCCGCGACGAACTGCTTCGCCCACGCGGCGTGCGTGGTCCACTGGCTCTGACCGGACTGCGAACCGAGCATCGTAAAGAACGCGTAGACGTCGATGTTGTGCTCGGTCGACTTCCACTCGATCTTCGCGCCGCCGGCGGTGTAGCCGCCGGTGTAGCCCCCGGCGCCGCGCGTATCGAAAGTATTTTTCTGCAGCCATCGGGCAATGGCGAGTGCGCCGTTGAGATAAGCCTTAGCGGAGGTCTTGGCGTACAGCTGCACGAGGGCTTGTCCAACCCACGCCATGTTGCCGACGTCGCTGGTATTGTCGCGTACGATCACGTCGCCCGGGCCGAGCAGAGGTTTGGGGGCGTACGCGGCGCGCAAGCGGCCGTCGGCCGCCTTGTCGTGCGTTTGCACGTAAAGAAATGCGTTGCCCACCACCTTCGCGCGCGCAAGATCGTTCGGCGTTCCACGCGCGAGCGACGCATCGACGAACAGCGCGTCGTCATAAGTAACCGCATCGGTGAACGCCTTGAGAGGACCCCCGTCGAAGCTTTGCACGAGACGCGTCGTCGAGCCCTTGGCGTAACGGTCCATCATCAGCGCCAGAAACTGGTACGCTTTCTCGATGCTGCTCGACGAGCCCGAAAACGAGCGAAGCGGCCCGGGCGGAAGCGACGCCGCGTCATGCGGCGTAACGCCGGCGCAAGCCGCGAACCCGAGACCGGCAAGCAAGAACATCAAACAGCCCGCGACTCGCTTCATCATCTGATGCTACGCCACGCTTGGGCGGCATCCTGGAGACCCCACGCTGCGATTAAGCGTCGTTAATGCGGGATGCAGCGCAAGCAAGGTGAACCTTTTCAAGCGTATGGCAAACAGCGCGAGCCCGATCAAAACCGTCGTCATCATCGTCAAAGAAAATCACACGTTTGACAACTATTTCGGAACGTTTCCCAATGCCGACGGCGACTCCACTCTACCCCAGGCGCCGAACCCGCCGGCGAGCGATCCGAATCACACGCATCAGGCGTGGCTCGATCGCAAAACCAACGCGACTCGGCTCGGCTACAAGCAGGCCGACATACCAAGTTACTTTGCGTACGCGCGCCAGTTCACACTCTGCGACCGCTTTTTCAGCGCCGTCGCCGGACCTTCCACGCCGAATCACCTGATGCTGGTGACAGCCGATTCCCCCGTCATCGATAATCCGCCGACTTATCGCGGGCAGCAGCAGCAAACGTATGACTTGCCGTCTCTGCCCGACCAGCTCGATGCGGTCGGTTTGACATGGGGCAACTATGGTACGGGCTACCCATTCACGCTGATCGCGAATCTCGGTACTCGTAACATGAAGCCGGCGACGCAGTTCGCCGCGGATGCCGCTGCGGGACGCCTCCCGAACGTTTCGTGGATCTACGCGCCGTCGAAACTTGACGAGCATCCCGTCGGCAACGTGACCGACGGCATGAATTGGACCGTCGGCATCGTGCAAGCCCTTGCCGGATCACCGCAGTGGGCAGAGGCCGTGGTTTTCATCACATGGGATTGCTGGGGCGGATGGGTCGATCACGTCGATCCCCCGCTGCTTGAAACGTGGACCGACGGAACGCAGTTCTACCCAGGCGGAAGAGTCGGTTGCATCATCGTTAGCCCATACGCGAAGCGCGGGTATAACTCGCACGCGCAGCACACGCACGTTAGTCTCGTGAAGTTCTGCGAAGTAACCTTCAGCCTTCGAGCTCTCAACCAACGCGACACCGCTTCGGACGGCATGGAAGATTGCTTCGATTTCGCCAGCGCCCCTAACCTCACGCCGCCCAGTCCGACTGGGCAAACGACCGCAACGCCTGCCGGGCGTTCCTCGAAGAAACCCACCCGCAAAGGGTCCTCCCGCCGAAAACGCTAGCTAGCTCGAGGCCTACCTTCATGCTTTCTTCATCCGCTGCCGATACGATCCGGTGACGGCCTGGGGTGCCGTGCGTGGCGAGGTGGCAGTGTCTGGGGGAAGCTGTTCGAGCGCCGCGGCACACCGGGCCGCGTTTTTTGCGGTCTACGCGCCGGGGGGCCGGAAGTGCACGTCGCGTTTTGTGGCGCGATCGACTTCCTCGATTGGAACTAAGGGAATCATTTTGCTGGTGACCATCCCCGACGCTCGGACGGTCATCGCTATTGATAAGGCCGTTTCATTCGATGGGACGTCCATGATGACAATCGCGTCGTCCTCGCCGAACGTGAAATAGAAAGCCTCCATCGTTCCGCCGACGGACGCGAGCAGCTCTTCGACGGCCTTGCGTCGCGACGAGCCGCCGCTCTTGAGCAGTCCTTTGGTGCCCTCGACCGTATACGATGCCTGAACCAGAAACTTCGGCATTCTGCGATACCTCCAGCGGCGCGGTTCGACCAGATGTGGGAAGACTGCTTCCATGGGGCGGTGGATTCCGTTGCTGCGCGAGACGTGGGGGAATTACCAGCGGCATAACGCGCAGTGGCTCGCGGCGGCGCTCGCATACTTCGCCGCTTTTGCCGTTGCGCCGTTGATCATCGTGGTGGTCGAGATCGCGGGGTTTTTCGTGCATAGCCACCAGCACGTGCTCGACGTGATCTTCAACTACATTCAGCGCGACGTCGGTTCGGGCTCGGACGCGGTGCGGCAGATCGTCGCAACGACGTTCAATCAGCCGCGCCGAAGCGTTCTCGCCCAAATCGTCGGCTGGGCACTCTTCGTCTTGGCGGCGCTAGGATTGTTCGGGTCACTGCAGTTTGCGCTCAACACGGCATGGGGCGCAGACCAGGCGCAAGGTCTGTGGCAGAACGTCCGCCAGAAAGTCGCCGGGTTTGCCATGATGGTCATCGTCGCGGCGCTGCTGCTTGCGTCGGTATTCGCCAACGCCGTCCTTGCAACGGCCAGCGCGTACTTGGCGCATCTGTTAGCCGGGCTGGCGACGTTTGCGCAGATTGCCGATTTCATCATGACCTTTGCGCTGGTTTGGCTGCTCTTTGCGATGCTCTTCCGTTATCTGCCGAACTGTCGAATCGGCTGGCGCGACGTCTGGGTCGGCGCCGGCATCACCGCGCTGCTCTTCACGATCGGCCAATTTCTGCTCGGGTGGTATCTCGGACGCGCGGGCTTGACCTCAACCTATGGTGCGTTCGGCTCCCTCGTCGCGTTCTTACTCTGGGCGAACTACAGCGCGCAGATCTTTCTCTTCGGCGCCGAGTTTACGCACGTCTACGCGACGCATCACGGAACGCGATCGGCCGGCGGCGGCGCGGAGCTGAAGTCCACGTAACTGCGAGCGCGGCCTACGAGCGAGGCGAAGTAGCCGTCGCTCATGCCGTTGAGGACTCTGATCCGCGTAATCTGAAACGGCGACCGCACATCGGTTTGAAACCGCGGATCGGTCGTAAACCCAAAGAGCACGCCTGCGTCCCGCACGATAGTGATGGTCGACGAGTCGAAAGCGCCGCTCGGATAAGCGAATGCCATCCCGGAACCGCGCAAGTGGGCGCGCAACTCGGCAATACAGCTGTCGATTTGATACATCTGCTCGTCGACGCCCAGTATTCCGAGATCGACGTGGTCGACGCCGTGGCACTCGATCGACATACCCGACTGCGCCATAGCCTCGACTTGCGTCCACGTCAAATGGCCGGGCGTTCCGATGGTTCCGGTGTTGATGAAGAACGTCGCGCGCTCGTGCAAGCGCTGCAAAATCGGGAACGCATAGCGGAATTGATCGCCGTAGCCGTCGTCGAAGGTCAGCAGCACCGCCCGCTGTAACGACTCTCCGCGCGCGGCGGCGCGCGCCAGATCCGCAATGCCGATCGTGTGGAGTCCCATTCGCTGAAGTTCGCGCAGCTCACCGCTGAACTGCGCGGGCGAAATCGTCAATCGCTGCGATATTGCATCGCTCGGCGCGGCGGCGTCGACGCGATGATACATAACGACTGCCGGAAGAGCGATCAGCGCCGCAAGCAGCAGATTCATTCGACGCGCAGCCGCGCCTCCTCGACCGACGCGACTCCCGGCGTATTGCGTGCGATGATATAGAGCTCGTACCAATGCCGGCGCGAAAGCGGCGGCAGCTCGAGCACGCGGGTATGGAACCGATAGACGCCCGGCGCCACGTGATCGCTATTGATCGAAAAGGCGGCGGTGCGCACCTCGACCGAGGCGACGTTCGTGCTCCCGATAATCACGCCGTCGAACCACATCCCCGGTTGGATCGTGAGCGTCGAAAACCAGACATGCACGATTCGGGGTGGAGCGTTGGGTTTAGCGATGGGAGGCGATGGCCATGCGCGCGGCTGCTTTTCCGAGACCGTCATGTTTGGCGGGAGCGAAACGGGCTTCGGCGAACAGGCGGTAACCGACGCCGCGACTGCCCCCACTCGCAGCAGCGTAACTAGGGTGCAGAAAGGGTATCGGTCGCGTAACATGATGACGGCCAAATAATGAACCTGGTGGAGTTACTAACACCCCGGGCGGACGTTGAAGCGTCCCTTCCGAGACTCGATCTTCGCGTCAGGCATCCGGGCGCGCCGAATAGGCTCGATTGGCTAGTGACGCTAGCCGGGCTTTGGATCATGACGGGCCTATTCATCGACGCTCACCAGCATCTCTTTCTTTCGGTGGAGTCGTTCCTCAATCCGTGGCACATGACGATGTACACGGGCGCCGTTTTTGCCGCGGTCATCTTAGCCGTTACGATCGCGGCCAATTACCGGCGCGCGGGCTCGTTATCGAGAGCCATTCCGGAAGGCTACCTGCAAAGCGTGCTCGGCGTCGCGGCATTGCTGCTGGGCGCCGCCCTCGATTTCGTTTGGCATTCCATTTTCGGCTTCGAGCATCAGATGGATCTGCTGCTCAGCCCGCCACACCTCTTTTTGCTCAGCGGGCTTTTCTTTCTGATCACCGGTCCGGTTCGCAGTGCGCTGCGCCGTCCGGACACGCCGAAGCTCGTCGAGCAGCTGCCGATGCTCATCTGCTTTGGGCTGGGCCTGGAGATCGTTCAGTTCGTAACGCAGTACGGATTTTATCCCGAGGCGCTCATGCGCGACCATCCGCTGTCACAAGTCGCCTTTGCGCACGAGCAGTTCGTGCTCTCGGTGTTCCTCTTTTATCGCCAAGCGCTCGAGATGTCGATCGTGATTTGGCAAAGTCTGCTGCTCGCCGTTGCCGTTTGCTATCTCTGCGTGCGCAAGCGGCTCGCGTTCGGCGCGCTGATCGTTCTTTGCGTCGTCGAGAAGCTGTGGATCGGCGGCGAGCTCTCGACCGATCTCATGGAGCTGCTGCTCGTCGTCGCGGCGTCGGTGACGGCGGGATTCGTCGGTGACGTAATCGTCGCCAAGTTACGCCCGTCGGCTCAGAAGCGCGAAGCGTTTCGGCTGCTCGGATTCGTCGTACCCGCCGTCTATTTCGCGGCGTACTTCGTCTTCGCCGTGCCGGCGTTCGGCGGAACGTGGTGGAATGCGAGCTGGGTCTTCGGTTCCATTGCGGAAGCCGGAATCGCAGGACTCTGCATCAGTCAACTGCTACTGGCCGGATCGACTCCGAGTGTCGTGCCCTAGCAGCGCATGAAGTTACACCCAAGCGCGTACCTGCTCGCGCTTGGTACCGTCGCTCTTCACCTCGCAGTCAACCACCGCTTCGGATACTATCGCGACGAGCTCTATTTCATCGACTGCGCGAAGCATCTATCGTGGGGCTACGTCGATCAACCCCCGCTCACGCCGTTCGTAACGTGGCTCACCGCGCCGCTGGGTTATCCGGTGTGGGCGCTGCGGTTCTTCCCCGGCCTCCTCGCCGGCGTCACCGTGCTCCTGGGCTGCGCCACCGCGCGCGAGCTACGCGGTGGAGCCTTCGCGCAGCTACTCACGGGACTCACGATCGTTTTCGCGCCGGGATTGATCGGCATTGCGTACGGCCTCTCGACCGAGTTTTTGTCCCCCGCGGCCTGGACCGCGCTGATCTATTTGACGATCCGTCTGGTCAACACGCAAAATACTCGTCTGTACCTTCCGATCGCGCTGGTCGTTACGTTGGGGCTTTACGCGAAGTACTCGATCGCCGGCTGCGCGGCGGCGTTGGTAATCGGGATGCTCGTCTGCGGCCATGCGCGGCTCTTGCGCTCGCGTTGGCTCGCACTCGGCATTGCGCTCACCGTACTGCTGATTCTGCCGAACGCGCTGTGGCAAATTCGACACGGTCTACCGATGCTCGAGGTTCTCCATAACGATCAGCTGAACCGGCACGCGCTCGCCAACGGGATGGCGGACGAATCGCCCAATCGGTGGACGAACGCGCTCTATATGCTGGTCCTGCAGTTTGCGTATCAAAACCCGCTGTTTGCGCCGGTTTGGGTTTGGGGCCTCGTATGGTTTTGGCGCGAGCCGCGCTACCGTTTTTTCGCGGTTGCGTATCTATTGCTGTTGGCCGGTCTCATCATGACGATCGGGCGCGGGTATTACATTCAGGGTCTTTATCCGGCCCTTTTTGCTGCCGGAGCGGTCGCGATCGAACGCGCATTGGCGCGGAGACCCGCCGGTTTGAAAATCGCGGTCGCGACGGCCGTAGTGATCGCCGGACTGCCGCTGTTTCCGCTTTCGCTTCCGGTGCTGCCGCTGCCGCAATACATGGCGTACGAACGCGCCATCGGGTTGAGCCGCCCCGCCCCGCCCGACGGTAAGAGCCATCTGATCAATCCTATGTTCGCCGACCAAATCGGTTGGGTGAGCATGACCAAAACGGTCGCCGGCGCCTATAGAGCGCTCTCCCCCGCGCAGCGCCGAATCACGGCCCTGTTCGCAGACCGTTATGCGTATGCAGGAGCGCTCGATTACTACGGTCCCCGCTACGGTCTACCCACGGTGATTAGCCCAAACAACCAATACTATTTGTGGGGACCGCGCGGCTACACCGGGCGTTCAATGCTTGCCGTCGGCGCCACGGATTATTGGCTGCTGGTGCGGTGGTTCGGCAGCGTGCGGCAGGTCGCGGTCTACCGCAACGATTACCGCTGGATGCTCGAGGGCCCGTTGCCGATTTACCTCTGCACCAAGCCGCGCACGACGCTCGCGGCGATGTGGCCGCATCTCAAATATTATGGTCTGTAGGCGAACAGACAAAGGATTCGTTTAGGTGTTATAATGTTTGCCGTGCAAAGCGCTCACGTACAACGCTCGGCGGGTTGGGCAATTCTTGCGTATATAGCCGTCTTAGTCAGTGCGTCGTTTCTGACGAACGGTTTGCCGGCGTTGAATTACCGGCCAACCGACGCAGCGGTGGCGATCGACTCGCAACGCTACGGGCTGCTCTGGGGCGCATGGCTAACGTTCCCGGCATCGGCGTTTTTTCTGTGGTTTCTCGTCGGACTGCGCAGATACTTGAGCAACGGTGGGGCGGACCAAGAAGATATGTCGATGTTGGCCTTCGCTAGCGGCATCGTCATGGTTGCCATGTCGCTCGTTGCGGCTACGTTCCTAGTCACGGCCGCACACGCAACGCCCGCAGTTTTCGAAACGCACGCGCTCTCGGTAATTTTCGACGCGTTCTTCTTCGTCCAAGGGGGCCTCGGCTACG
>JAFAHB010000141.1 GCA_019237435.1 Vulcanimicrobiota bacterium | reverse complement strand
CGACGCGGCCGAACGCACTCTCGACGATACTCGCGAGCTGCTCGCGCTCTTTGAGAACGATCCCACAGCCGAGCATGAAGCCGAGCGAAGCATCGCGTCGGCCGGCGAATCCCTCAGCGCGCTCGAAATGGCGGCCAGCTTCAGCGGCGACTTCGACTCGCATAACGCGATCGTCAGCCTCTATGCAGGAGCGGGCGGCGTCGACGCCGCCGATTGGACCGCCATGCTCGTGCGCATGTACTTGCGATGGGCCGAATCCAAGGGGTTCTCGACGCAGATCGTGGAGGAATCGCCCGCGGAAGAGGCCGGTTTGAAATCGCTAACTTTCTTCGTACGCGGGCGCAACGCGTACGGATTGCTCGAGAGCGAACGCGGCGTTCACCGCCTCGTTCGTCTCTCGCCCTTTGACGCGGCGCACCGCCGGCACACGTCGTTCGCTGCCGTCGACGTCATTCCCGAAGTCGAAGCGGGCGAAGCGCCCGGCGTGGAGATCAAGCCGGACGAGCTGCGGATCGAAACGTTCAAGTCCGGCGGCGCCGGCGGCCAGTACGTCAATAAGACAGAATCGGCAGTGCGCGTGATTCATGTACCCACCGGCATCGTCGTCGCGTCGCAGCAGGAGCGCTCGCAGGCGCAAAACCGCGACGTTGCGCTGAACATTCTGCGCGCGAAGCTCGCGGCGCGAGCCGCCGAAGAGCACGATCGCAGGATCGCCGATCTTCGAGGCGAGCGTCAAGCCAACGAGTGGGGATCGCAGATTCGCTCGTACGTGCTGCAGCCCTATCAGCTCGTCAAAGACCATCGCACCGGCGTTGAAACGGGAAACGTCGCCGAAGTGCTGGACGGCCACATCGATGAGTTCATATGGCCGTATCTGCAACAACGGGAGCAGCTCGCACCGCCGCCGAAACGGGCATAACTCGCAACGGCATGAAGACCGAAGAACTTCGCGCGATTCAAGCGCCACTCAAAGAGCAATATAAATCGACGCCAAGCGCGGCTTCGATCACGCTCAAAGCCGAGGGGCGGCTGGGCGAAGGCGTAACGTGTAACGTGGAAACGGCGAAGGCGCTCGTCGCGGCGGGGCTGCATCCGATGACGGGCGGGGACGGATCGAGCGCGTGCTCGGGAGACATGCTGCTCGAGGCGCTCGCCGCGTGCGCCGGTGTCACGCTCAACGCGGTCGCAACGGCGTTGGGGATCGAGTTGCGCAGCGGCGTCGTCAAAGTCGAGGGCGATCTCGATTTTCGCGGCACGCTCGGCGTGGCGAAGGACGCGCCGGTCGGATTCTCACGAATCCGCGTCCGCCTCGAGCTGGATACTGACGCCTCGCAAGATCAACTCGACACGCTGCTTCGCTTGACCGAGCGTTACTGCGTGGTCTATCAGACGCTCGCACACCCGCCGCAGATCTCGGTGGGCCGCAGCTAAGCATGCCGATGTATATGGACATCCACGAGGCGCCCGGCGCAACGGCCGATGCCGTCGCGGCAGCACATTCGGCCGACGTGCGCGTGCAAGGCAAGTACGGCGTCGAGTACCACAAGTATTGGCTCAACGAAGCGCAGGGCAAGATATTCTGTCTTTGCACGGCGCCCAATGCCGAGGCGGCGATGACGGTTCACCGTGAGGCGCACGGGTTGACGGCGCAGAAGATCATCGAGGTTTCACCCGACGTCGCCGAAGGATTTCTCGGCGGCTGCGAGGTTAATCCGAGCGGAGCCGCGCTCGTACCGGGAAGGACGGGCGGCGAGCGTGATTCGGGGATCCGAACCGTGCTCTTTACCGACATCGTCAATTCCACGGGCCTGATGGAACGGCTCGGAGACGAAGCCTGCGTTCAGCTTTTCGACGTGCACGATTCGACCGTTCGCGAAGCGCTCGCCGCTACCGGAGGACGCGAGATCAAGCACACCGGCGACGGCATCATGGCGGCCTTTGCATCGGCCGCGGGCGCCGTTCGCTGCGCTATTCGCGTTCAGCGCGCGTTGGACGATCATCGGGGGTGCAACGAGCATTCCATCTGCGTACGTATCGGCGCAGCCGCCGGAGAACCGGTCGAATCGAACCAAGATCTCTTTGGCTCGACGGTCAATTTGGCGGCGCGACTCTGCGCGCATGCCGGACCAGAGCAAACGCTGGTTTCCAATGTGGTGGCGGAACTATGCGTCGGAAAGGGTCTAGCGTTTCGCGACTTAGGAGAAATTTCGCTCAAGGGCTTCGAGCGGCCGGTTCGCGTTCACGCCGTGCAATAGCGCGTGCGAGACCGGTTCCTCTGGATCGGGTGTCTGTTTTACGCAGCGCTGTTGACTTGGTTGGGATCGCTAAAGTATGCGGCGCATCGTAACCTCGTAGATTTCGGCATCTTCCAACAGACGGTCGCGAGTGCGTTCGGCTGTTTTTGCAATCCGATCGAGGGAAGTCATTGGGCTTTCCATTTTTCACCGGTTCTCTATCCTGTCGGACTCGCCGTCGCGCTGGTACGCTCGCCGTTGACGCTCGTCGCGGTGCAGGCCCTCGCGGGCGCGCTCGTCGCACCACCCGTCTACGCGCTCGTTCGCGCGCGATACCCGATCGGAATCGCTCGGCTCGCCGCGCTCGTCGTTTGGCTCTATCCGCCGCTCACCGGATTGATCTTCGGCGACTTTCACGAAAACGGCCTCGCGCCGGCAGCCGTTGCATGGATGCTCTATGCCTTCGATGCCGGCTCGATCGCATGGACGGTCGTCGCCGCGATCGTCACGCTCTCGATCAAGGAGGACCAAGCGGTCTTCCTGACCATCGGCGGAGCGCTCGGCGCATGGCGTTACCGCGGAACCGAACGCGGACGACTCGCGGCCGCGATCGGCATCATGAGCGCGCTCGTGCTGGTCGCATTCTTCGGTTACATTCGACCGCATAGTGCGTCCGCCGCGTCCGCATCGTGGGAGCCGTGGCGCTTTTACGCGTGGAGCGCACCCTCCGCGCGCGATCTCATCGCGGGCACGGGCGCGAGGCTGGGATTTCTGCTGCTGGTCTTCGTGCCGCTACTCTTCCTGCCGTTTCGATCCGACATCATGTGGGTCGCCATTGCGCCGCTTAGCGAAGTGCTGCTTTCGCGCATGCCCACGACTTTCACGATAGGCACCCACTACGCCGGCGCGTGGCTCGGCTATCTCTTGACGGCATTCGCGTTCGGCCTGCGAACGCTGACGTCCGAGCGCGCTCGCGCCGCGCTTGCAGCGTGCCTGGCGTTCTGCCTTCTCGAGCTCGCCGTGGCCGATCCGCTTCATCCCGGCGTCAATTTACGTTTTCCGCAGCCGCGCGACGCGCAACTCGACCGTTTTTTGACGACGCTGCCGCGCGATGCCGGCATCGCAACGCAGGAAGAAGCATATACGCACTTGGCGCTGTTCGATCCGTCCGCGCGCCTGTTGCCGGAGTCGCCCGAGCGAACGACGCATGCGTGTTTAGTGTTGATCGATCTGAACTTTCCCGATTCGCCGCGGTTGGTCGAGTACGGCGGCGCGCTTGCGCGGTTGGTAGGCGACCGTCACTACGTCCGCGTTGCGGCGACCGGCGGCATCGTGCTCTACCGGCGCGTGGGTCGGTGCCGGTAGGAGGTTATAGCGCGAGCAGTTGCACGAGCGCCTCGCCTGCGAGCGCGGGCCAGCCGCGGTCGGCTCGAACGATCCGGTGCGGCGCGGCCCAGGGCGCCCATCGCGCAACGCGCAACGCGTACGCGCGCTGCGAGGGAAAGATCGCAACGACCGGCGTGCCTACCATACCCGCGACGTGCACCGCACCGGAATCGGGCGTGACGATCGCCGTTGCCGCGCCGATCGCGGCCTTCCAGGGCTCCAGCTCTTCGAAGTAGCTAATCGGCAAACCGGTAGCGGCGGCGATCTGCATAGCGTACGACGCCTCGCGCCGCGCCGATAGCAGATGCAGCTCGCCGAACGTGCCGGCGCGCGCGATCAGATCGACAACGTCGCCGTGCGAAATTCCAAGTCGCTCCCATTTGTCGGTAATTTGTATCGCGATGCGTTCGTCGGACGCCGGTTCGCGCTCGAGCACGAGCGGACGAAGCGCGGAAAGCTCCCGCGTCGGCCTGTCTTTACCGAGCAAAGACGCCCCCAGGCCAAAGAGCACTTCGCATTCGTGCGGCGCGCGCGGGTCCAGCCCGGCGCTGCGATAGATCGTTGACGTGAGAAGCCGCCGCGACCAAAGCGCCTTGAGCGGTTTTCCGCGAAAATCGGCAAAGCCGACGCGCGCGGGCGCGCCGACTGCCGCGGCGAGCCGATAGCCTGCGGGATCCTCGGTGGCAACCAAGACGTGCGTGTACGCTAGCGATCGAAGTTCGTTTCCCAGCCGATCGATTGCAGCGAGGTTCGATCGGGCGCTCGAGCGTAGCGCGAACTCCGCCGTAACGATGCGACGCGCGGCGCGCGAGGAGAAGATGCCGGCGTTGATTGGCCGCAGAACGACGTCGACTGGGACCGCGCGCCGGTTCAGCGCCGAAAGCAACGGCGTCAGCGCGAGCGCATCGCCGATAGCGTCGAGGCGGATGATGAGCACGGACGGTGAACCCTTCGGCATGGCCGTTCATTCCGACTGCGAATTCGTCGTCGCCTGCCGCGCGGCTTGCGATTGGCCGTGATTGCGCGCGATGACGTCGTAACGCTCGACGAAATCGACGGTTATCGGCTCGTGCGCAGCTACGGCCACGTTTCGGGCAGCGCGTCGCGGCCCCGCAATCGGCTGCGCTCGACCTTTCGTAGCCTCGGCATGCTGATCGGATTGTCCAGCGCCGAGTTTCTGAGCGATGCGGAACAGCTGCGGAGCGAAGCGCTCGAAGCGCTTCGGCAGTGCGCCGATTCGATGGGGGCCAACGCGGTTATCGGTCTGCAGTTCTTCGTTTCGGAAGGCGACGACGGCTCGTGCGAAGTGGTCGCGTTCGGACGTGCCGTTTTGGTGCGCGAAGCGGGGCGGTAGTAAGTGCAGGAGGCGGAGCGCGCGCGCCGGCGGCAGTTGCTCGAACGAGCTTCCATCGTCGCGGATGCGTGCCGAAAATGCACCATCGGCTACGAGCGGCGGGCCAACGTGTACGGTGAAGGCGATCCGTGCGCGCGGCTCATGGTCGTTGGCGAAGGCCCCGGCGAGACGGAGGACCAACTCGGTCGTCCGTTCGTCGGCAAAGCCGGACAGCTGCTCGACCGCATGCTCGCGGCGATTGGGCTTGCCCGCAACGACGTCTACATCTGCAACACCGTGAAGTGCCGCGCGACGCTGCCGGGTCCAAACGGGCCGCGCAATCGCGCTCCCGAGGCGCAAGAGATGGAGAACTGCCGTCCGTTCTTGGACGAACAGATCGAGATCATCACGCCCGAAGTGATCCTCGCGCTCGGCTCACCTGCGGCGAAATCTTTTTTGGGGCGCGACTTTCAGATCACTCGCATGCGTGGACGATGGTACATCGGTCCGCGCGACATCCCGCTGATGGTCACCTTCCATCCGGCGTATATCCTTCGGCAGACCGGCGGAGAGATCGAGGGCGTAAAACTCCTTGTCTGGGCCGATCTGCGGGCCGTGCGCGCAAAGCTCGACGAGCCGCCCGCACCCGAAGTCGAAGTTGCCGCGG
>JAFAHB010000005.1 GCA_019237435.1 Vulcanimicrobiota bacterium | reverse complement strand
TCAACAGCCCCGGCGGCAGCGTGACGGCGGGTTTGGCGATGTACGACGCGATGCGCTTCATCAAGCCGGACGTGGCGACGATTTGCATGGGCTTTGCGGCATCAATGGGATCGATTTTGCTGACCGGCGGCGCTCCGGGGAAGCGCTTTGCTCTGCCGAACGCAAAGATCGTGATCCATCAGCCATGGGTGTCACAAATCGGCGGGCAAGCCACCGACGTGGAAATCGCGGCCCGCGATCTTCTGGCCACCCGCCAGACGGTCGCACGGATCTATGAAGAAACGACCAAAAAGCCCCTCGAACAGATCCTGAAGGATATCGAACGGGATTACTACATGACCGCTACCGAGGCCAAGGATTACGGGATAATCGACCAGATTATCGAAAATCGGCAAGGCATGCCGATGCCGGCGTAGGGTCTAAAAAGGAGATTTGCCGCCCGCGATGTTTCGCTTCGGGGACGACAAGGGTCAACTCAAATGCAGCTTCTGCGGAAAATCGCAGGAGCAGGTCCGCAAGCTGATTGCCGGGCCGGGCGTTTACATTTGCGACGAGTGCATCGAGCTGTGCAACGAGATCATCGAAGAAGAGCTCTACAAGAACGTCGACGAGAATCTGCGGCTGCGCAATATCCCGAAGCCGAAAGAAATAAACCATATTCTCAACCAGTACGTCATCGGTCAAGAGCGGGCCAAGAAGTCGCTGGCGGTTGCCGTGTACAATCACTACAAGCGGATTAACGTCGGCGGAACGGCCGACGACGTAGAGCTTCAAAAATCGAACATCCTGTTGGTTGGACCGACCGGCTCGGGAAAGACGTACCTCGCGCAGACGCTGGCAAAGATCCTCGATGTGCCGTTGGCGATGGCCGACGCGACCTCTCTGACCGAGGCGGGCTACGTCGGCGAAGACGTCGAGAACATTTTGCTCAAGCTGATTCAAGCGGCCGATTACGACGTCAAGCGTGCGGAGAAGGGCATCGTCTACATCGACGAGATCGACAAGATCGCGCGCAAGAGCGAGAACCCTTCGATCACGCGCGACGTTTCCGGTGAAGGCGTGCAGCAAGCACTGCTCAAGATCCTCGAAGGAACCACCGCGAACGTTCCGCCCCAGGGTGGCCGCAAGCATCCGCACCAAGAGTTCATTCAGATCGACACGACCAACGTGCTCTTCATCTGCGGCGGCGCGTTCGATGGATTGGAGCGAATCATCGAATCGCGCGTCGCCGCGAACAACATGGGCTTTCGCGCGCAGCCCGAAGGAAAGCGCGAAGTTCGCGTCGGTAAGCTGCTGCAGCAGTTAATGCCCGAAGATCTCCTGCGCTTCGGCCTCATTCCTGAGTTCATCGGACGGCTTCCCATTGTGGTGACGCTCGACGCGCTCGACGAGCTCGCGCTGCGCCGGATCCTCACGGAGCCGCGTAACGCGCTCGTGCGCCAGTTCCAGAAGATCCTCAACATGGACGGCGTGGATCTCCAGTTTACCAAAGAGGCGCTCATCGCGATTGCCAACAAGGCGCAAGGCCGCAAGACCGGCGCGCGCGGATTACGTTCGATTCTCGAGGAGACGATGCTCGAGGTCATGTACGATCTGCCGTCGCTGCAAGGCGTGAAGAAGTGCGTCGTCAATAAAGACGTCATCGAAAAGAAAGAAGCGCCGACGCTCATCTATCACGAACAAAAAAAGGATATGCCCGCCTAGAACGTGTCACCCTGAGCGGAGGCGCTTTGCGCCGGAGTCGAAGGGCCGCTCGTCCTTCGACTGCGCTCGCTGGACTCGGTCCGCTGACGAGTGACACCCTGCGGCTCGCTCCGCTCAGGATGACACAAGGGGAACGGCGCTGAACGCAGGGCAACCGATGGACCTTCCCAAGCACTACGATCCACCAGCGGTTGAGCCGCGGCTATACGAGCGTTGGGAGCGCAACGGGTATTTTCACGAAGAACCGGATCCGGCGCGCCCGCCGTTCATCATTTGCATGCCACCGCCGAACGTGACGGCACGCGCGCATCTCGGTCACGCGTCGACGTACATGCCGATGGACGTGCTGACGCGTTTCCATCGTATGCTGGGCAATAACGCAGACTGGCTGCCGGGCGTCGATCACGCGGCCATCGCCACGGAAGCAGTGCTCGTGAGGGAGCTCGCGCGCGTGGGCGTGCGCCGCGAGGATCTCGGCCGCGAGCGTTTCGTCAAACGTGCTTGGGAATGGTCGCACGAATACGGCGGCGCGATCGAAGCGCAGTTTCGAAGGCTCGGATTCGGCCCTGACTGGCAGCGGATGCGCTTCACGATGGACGAACGCTTATCGGCCGCGGTTCGGCGTGTCTTCGTTCAGCTTTATCGCGCAGGGTTGATCTATCGGGGAACGCGGCTCATCAACTGGGACCCGACCGCGCAGTCGACAGTCTCGGATGGCGAGCTCGATTACGTCGAACGTGACGGCACGCTCTGGCGCATTTGCTATCCGTTTTCGAAGGACGATTCGCGCGCGGGAGTCGAGGTGGCGACGACGCGTCCGGAGACGATGCTCGGCGACGTCGCGGTCGCAGTGCATCCGAACGATCCACGATATGCCGCACTCGTTGGGCGCAGCGTTTGGCTGCCCCCGTTGCTCGAACGCGAGATACCGATCGTGGCCGATGAAGCCGTCGACCCCGAGTTCGGTACGGGCGCAGTCAAAGTCACGCCCGCGCACGACCCGATCGACTACGAGATCGGATGCCGGCACTCACTGCCGATGCCGTCGGTGATCTCACTCGACGCTCGGATTACCGGCGACGACGTACCCGTTGGCGCTTACGAGGGCCTGGAGCGTTTCGAAGCCCGAACGCGCATCGTTGCGGACCTCCGTCGGCTCGGACTCGTCATCACCGAAGAAGCGTACCGGCACTCCGTCGCGGTCAGCGAACGCAGCGGCGACGTGGTGGAGCCGCTACTCTCGCTGCAATGGTTCGTCAAGGCCGCACCGCTTGCCGCGCCCGCTTTGGCGGCATACCGCGACGGACGGCTGCGGTTCACGCCGGAGCGATACGGCCGCACGTACGAACAGTGGCTCGAAAATATCCGCGATTGGAACGTTTCTCGGCAGATTTGGTGGGGCCATCAGTTGCCGGTCTGGTACACACCGGACGGCAAGGAGATCGTTGCCGAGAGCGAGGCGGAGGCCGTCGGGATCGCGCATCGCAGGTACGGCACCCGCGAGCTGACGCGGGATTCCGATACGCTCGACACATGGTTCTCGAGCGGGATCTGGCCATTTTCGATCTTGGGCTGGCCCGAAGAGACGGCAGAACTGCGGTGCTGGTATCCGTCGCAAGTGCTCATCACGGCCGGCGAAATCATTTTCCTGTGGGTAGCGCGCATGGTCATGCTGGGCATTCACGTCATGGGCGACATCCCGTTCCCCGACGTGGTCATCACCCCGCTAGTCTTCGACGCTGCCGGACGTAAGATGTCGAAATCGCTTGGTAATGCGATCGATCCGATTGAGCTCGTCGAACGCTATGGCGCCGATGCAGTGCGCGTCTCGATCCTGCGCCAAATGCGGCTGGAGAGCCAGGAGATGCGCTATCACGAGTCGCGCGGCGAAGAGGCTCGCAACTTCAACAACAAGATATGGAATGCGAGCCGTTACATATTGAGCCTGCCCGAAGGATTGCCGCCGCCGATGACGCTTCCGGCGTCGGTCGACCTGACGCTGCCCGACCGGTGGATCCTAACCCGTTTGCGCGAAACGATCGCGTGCACGACGAGTCTACTGCGCGGTTACGACTTCGGGGGTGCCGCCGAAACGCTGTGGCGCTTCGTCTGGTACGAGTTCTGCGACTGGTACCTGGAAGCAACCAAAGCCGAAAGTAACCGTGCGACGCGCGCCGCCGTGCTCTCGTACGTCTGGAACGCCACGATGCGTTTGCTGCACCCGATGGCTCCGTTCATTACCGAAGAAGTTTGGCTCGCGCTGCCGCACGACGGCGACACGATCGTGACCGCGAACTGGCCCGATCCGCTCGAGGTTCCAAGATCTGAGGCTGCCGCGCGCGAGTTCGCATCGCTGCAGCGAGTGGTCGAGCGCGT
>JAFAHB010000103.1 GCA_019237435.1 Vulcanimicrobiota bacterium | reverse complement strand
TCGCAACCGTCGTCTTTGCCGCGAGTCCGCGGCTGACGCGCGCGGCCGACGCACCGCGTCACGCTCCTTGGCAGATCGCGGTGCAGTTCGGCGTAGCCGTCTACGGCGGATATTTCGGCGCAGGCATGGGGATCTTGACGCTCGCGGTGCTTGCGTTTTCCGGTCTGCCCAACTTCAACGCGCAGAATGCGATCAAGAACGTGCTCGCCGTTTCAATCAACGGCGTCGCGCTCGTACCGTTCGTCGCCGCGCGCATCGTCGATTGGCGTTTTGCGCTTCCGATGGCTGCGATGGCGTTGCTCGGCGGATACCTCGGCGCTCGTTTCTTTCGGCGCGTTCCACAGCAAGTTGCGCGCAGATTGGTCGTGCTCATCGGCACGGTGATGACTATAGTATTTTTTGCACGAACGTACGCGTGAAAGAATGACGTCGGTTGCTTGTTTGGGCAGGGTGCCCAACGGGCCATGAGAAAAATCGCGCGGTGCTTACTACGCTACTTATCGAGGTTTAGAATGTCGTTTTCCAAAAACCGCGTGGCGCTGGCCGCGGCCGCAGCGGTTCTGGCAGCAGCGGCGTGCAGCGGAAACTCGACCGTTCCGCCGGCACAATCCATGCAAACCAACGTCGCTCCGCAATTTACGCGAAGCGATAGCAGCATCGCGAAGCCGGATGACAGCCGGTCGATTCTGAACAAGCTGACGAAAGACGTCGTCATCGGGTCCACCGTGGATCCGACGAACGGCGATACCGGCCCGCATTCGATTTCGGTAGCTCCCGTCAGTTACGGGCTAACCAAGGGCCAGTTGGCCGTCTGCAACTTCGCCGATAAAACCGGCGCGGCCGGCAAAGGGACGACGATCGAAGTTTTCGATCCAAAACCGGACGCGACGCCAACTCCATTCGTCCAAAGCAGCGACATCGAGGTCTGCGACGGCGCTGCCGTCACCAACTCCAATGAAGTCTGGGCGTCGGGGCTCACGAGTGGGCTCGATGCAGGGTTTCTCGATAACGGCAAGCTGAAGAAAACGCTCGGCGCGCCCTTGGTAGCGCCGTTATCCGACGTCTACGCCGCCTGCCCGCCGAATACGCCGAGCTGTCTCTATAATGCCGAATATATCTTCACCGGCGACGCGCAAACGGGCGGCGTCGTCATCTTAGGCGTGGGCCGCTACGGGCTCCACAAGCCGCTTCAAGTCGTCGAGGGATTTGCCGTCAACAAAAAAGCCGGCTGGAGCGCGCTCGGGCCGTCGGGGCTGTCGTACAACTACCCCGCCGACACGCTGTACATCGCCGACGGCGTCACCGACACAGTCGTCGGCATCTATCACGCAAGCGCTCTCCTGGTCAAGAACGAAATCATCGTCAAGCCCGGCGGCAAGACGTTCAAGTGCAAGTATCATCAAAGCAATGCACCCTGCGGGAAGCTCATCTATGCGGGCGCGCCGCTCGAAGCGCCCGACGCGATGACGACGCTGCCCAACGGAAACCTGATCGTTGCCAACACCAAGCACAACTCGCTGGTCGAGATCGACGTTTCGGACGGAAAGGTGCTGGCCAGCAAGCTGATCGACAAAAGCAAGACGGCGCACATCTTCGGATTGGCGTCGTCGGGCACGAAAGACCGTAACACCGTGCTCTACTATACCGATACGGCAGACAACACGCTGCACGCGCTCGAGCAATAGAGACGAGGATAACGTATGACATTTAATCATCGCACCTCGTTCGCCGCCGCGGCCGTTTTGGCGCTTGCCGCGTGCGGCGGAAACTCGACCGTGCCGCCGCCGGCCGGCGTCGCGGCGCCGGCAACCGAGCCGGGTATGCAGCGTCTGGACAACACGTCGA
Organism: Vulcanimicrobiota bacterium; assembly: GCA_019237435.1. GTDB lineage: Bacteria > Vulcanimicrobiota > Vulcanimicrobiia > Vulcanimicrobiales > Vulcanimicrobiaceae > Cybelea. Next base: position 2,080 of record JAFAHB010000103.1, on the reverse strand, counting down.
TCCTGAAGAAGCTGACGAAGGACGTCGTCATCGGGTCGACGGTCGATCCGACCAACGGCGATCAGGGCCCACACTCCATTTCGCTCGTTCAGAACAACTACGTGCTGAAGAAGGGTCAGCTCGTGGTCTGTAACTTTGCCGACAAAACCGGCACCGCCGGCCAGGGAAGCACGATCGAAGTGCTCGACCCCAAACCGGGCTCGAGCCCCGTGACGTTCGCGCGATACAAGGCCATTACAGGCTGCGCGGGCGCCGCAACGACCGACGCGAACGACGTTCACGGAGCGGGGCTTACGAGCGGACTGGACGTCGCGTTCAGCGCAGCCGGCAAGCTGAGTAAGCGGTACGGCACGCCGATCAAAGCGCCGTTTTCGAACGCCGACGTGCGCTGCACGACGGCGATCAGCCGTTGTCTCTATGCCGCCGAGTACATCTTCGTCTCGGACGCCGGCACCGGCAGCCTCGTGAGCTTCAGCATCAACAACATCGGCCATCCCAACGAACTTGCGGTGGTCGGCGGGTTTGCAGTCAACGGCCAACAAGGCTGGAGCGCGCTTGGCCCGTCGGGGCTTTCATACTACTATCCCGCCGATACGATCTACGTTGCCGACGGAGTCGACAACGCGATCGTCGGCATCACGCACACGAGCAACTTGCTCGTGAAGGACGAAGTCGTCGTGCAGCCCGGCGGCACGACGTTCAAATGCAAATACCACGGAAGCGGCGATCCGTGCGGCGTGCTGGTCAAGGCCGGATCGCCGTTGAATGCGCCCGTCGCGATGACCGTGCTTCCTAATGGAAACCTGGTCGCGGCCAACACGCAGGGCCCCGAAATGCTCGTCGAGCTAACCCCAACGGGCACCGTCCTCGCAACGAAGACGCTCGGCAAGACTCCCCACATTTTCGGGCTCGCATCTCGCGGCACGAACGACAACAACACGGTGCTCTTCTACACCGACAATAAACACAACACGGTCCACGAGCTCGAGCAATAAGAACCCGGCTAGCGCGCCCCCCAAGCGCTAGCTAACGCGACGAAAACGACGAGGGACCTCCGATCCGCGGAGGTCCCTCGTTACTTCCCGCTATTTGCGACTATTGCGTATCGACGGGCTCGTGCGACGGCGGCTCGAGTAGGAAGTGCGACATCGGATATTTCGAACGAATGCGTTTGAACGGACGCGGCGACTGCGAGAAGTCGAATGCATCGTCGAGACTCGTGGCTCGCCCGTCGGTGTAGCCGAGGGAAGTGGCGCCGATGCTGCCGGCCGGCAGACCGTAGGTCTCTTCGATGAAGCGAAGGATGCTGCCCCATTCGTATTGCACGTGCGAAACGTAACCTTGCTTGGCGTACGGCGAGATGATGAGGCAGGGCACGCGAATTCCCAATCCGCGGTAATCGAGCTGCGGCGGCGACGCGCTGTCGTAAGAGCCGCCCCAATCATCCCAGACGACGATGATGGCGGTGCTCGGCCAGTACTTGCTCTCGCCGATCGCATTGACAACCGATGAAACCCATGAAGGACCCGTATCGCTACGACTTACCGGATGATCCGAATCCGGGTAACTCGGCGTAACCCAGATCACCGATGCGAGCTTCCCTTTCCGCGCATCCCGCAAGACCTTGGTTTGCGGAGCGGAGATGTCTTTTGGCCAATCGTTGCCCTCGCCCACGCAACCGGTTGAGGGCGAGTACGATGCGCAACGAACATACGAGATCGCTTCGAACGGCTCCCAGGCGCCGGCGTCTTTGAGCTGGGTTGCGTAAATTTTCCACGAGATACCGGCATTGTCGAGCACCTGCGCGATCGTATTGAACTGATTGAAGCACGGATACGGTCCTTGATCCAGGTACTCTTTTCGGTACGGTTTCTCGGTGAGATACGAGCTCACGGTGCCGGGTGGAGAATCGCAATCGTCAGGCACGCTGCTGGGGTAGTCTACTTCGGCTTCGCCGGGAAGTTTGATGTCGTCCGTGCCGGCGACGAGCGTTACGTGTCCCGTGAAGCTGCCGCCGAACTCGGTCGGGAACATTTCGTCGGCGAGTACGTATCGCTGCGCCATCGTCCAATACGGCTGC
>JAFAHB010000273.1 GCA_019237435.1 Vulcanimicrobiota bacterium | reverse complement strand
TGCGCTTCAATATGCGCGACCCGCTGCTACGCGACGTTCGTACGCGCCACGCAATCGCCATGGCGGTGGACCGCCGGACGCTCGTTGCGGCCGCAACGCACGGCAGCGGAGTAATCGTCAATGCCGACCAGCCGGGCAACGGTTGGGCGTACGCGGCCGATGCGGGAGCGGTCTCCTACGATCCCAGCGCCGCCCGGCGCCTGCTCGGAAGAATAACGCCGCAGCTCACGCTTGCGATTGCGCCGCAGATCATCAACGGCTCGCCGCTGGTCGCATCGATCATTCAAGAAGATCTCCGGCGAATCGGCGTTCGCGCGATCATCAAACAATATCCAAGCGGAATGTTCTACGGATCCAAGGCTACCGGCGGTATTCTTGCCGCGGGGCGCTATCAGCTCGCGTACGACGCGTGGTGGGTCTTGGGGAGCGATCCCGACGATTCGTGGAACTTCGCCTGCGAGCAGCTGCCGCCAGCCGGCATCAACTATTCCTTCTGGTGCGACGCCGGCGCTAATGCAGCCATGCACGATGCGCTTGCAACCGTTGACCGCGCGCGTCGCAAAGCCGACTACGACGTGGTACAACGCGAGATCGCGCGCGAGCTCCCCGTCTTTACGCTTTGGCAAGTACGCATTCCGAATGCATACCGCACGTACGTCCACGGCATCGCGCCGTCGCCCGACGGCTCGACGTTCTGGAACGCCTGGAGTTGGCATACCGGCGCATGACTCATCATGTCATCCTGAGCGAAGCGCCGCAAGGCACGAAGTCGAAGGGCGAGGGACGAATGTCAGCGCTGCGTCGAAATCAAGTCCTGCATGGGACTGGAGGCGCTGGCATAGAGCCGCTTCTCCATGCGTCCGGCCAAAAACGCTTGGCGCCCGGCGATGACCGCATGTTTCATCGCCTCAGCCATGAGAACGGGATCCCGCGCCCGAGCGAGGCCGGTATTCATGAGCAACGCATCGACGCCGAGCTCCATTGCGATCGCGGCATCCGAAGCCGTCCCGACACCGGCATCAACGATGACCGGAATCGTGGCGCGTTCTTTGATGATGCAAATCGAATACGGATTGCAGACGCCAAGACCGCTGCCGATTGGCGCGGCAAGCGGCATCACTGCCGCGCAGCCCAACGCTTCGAGCTGCTTGCACGCAATTGGATCGTCGCCGATATAGGGAAGCACCGTAAAGCCGTCATTGACGAGGCGCTCGGCCGCGACGAGGGTTTCGCGCGTATCGGGATGGAGTGTTTGCGCGTCGCCGATGACCTCGAGTTTAATCAGATCGGTCTCGAGCAGCTCGCGAGCCAGCTGCGCGGTGAGAATCGCGTCCTTCGACGAATAACAGCCGGCGGTGTTCGGAAGGATCGTATACCGGCCTCGATCGATGTAATCAAGCAACGTCTTTCCCTCGGCGTTGTCGAGATTGATGCGCCTGATCGCTACGGTCACCACTGCGGCGCCACTGGCCGCATGCGCGGCCTGCATTATCTCCATCGAGGGGTACTTGCCGGTCCCGACGATCAGTCGAGAGTCGAAGCTGTAGGACCCGATTCTTAGCGCGTCGCCACTCGTCACCATCGTTAGCCTCCGGCGACCGCTTCGATGATTTCCACGCAATCGCCGTCGTGCACCCGCCGCGTCGAATATTCGCCGCGTCGCACGACGCAGTCGTTGCACGCCACCGCGACGCCGCTGCGCGCCGACCCGAGCTGCTCGAGGAGATCGCCGACCGTCAAGTCGTCAGGCAGCTCGCGCAGGCATCCGTTCACCGTTGCTTTCACGACCGAGTGATTCGTTCTTCAACGCGCCGTTCCGTGTCATCCTGAGGCTCTCGAAGGGCAAGTCGCGCGATCCCGAACGGCGCCAGCGCCGCGCTCTCCCCGTTTTCGATCGCGTCAGCGATCGAGCGCGCGGTCGCGGGCGCGAGCAAAATGCCGTTGCGATAGTGACCGGTCGCGAGAAAGAATCCGTCGAGTGGCGCCGGTCCCAAAAAAGGAAGCCCGTCGGGAGTGCCCGGCCTCAAGCCTGCCCAGGTTTCGGTCATCGTAAAGGTCGCAAGCGATGGGGCAGCCGCGAGCGCGGCGTGCAGCAGTTCGTGAATTCCCTCCGCCGTGACGCGCTGCTCGAAACCGGCAGACTCGACGGTCGCGCCGACCAGCAATCGCCCGTCGTCGCGCGGCACGAGATACGCTCCCGGAACCCAGGTCGCGCGACGAACGAATCCGGCCGGCACGTTCAACGCAATCATCTGTCCCTTGACGGGTTCGATCGGCGGGACGCACGAGGGCGGAACCCCGCGCAGCTCGGCCGCCCACGCACCGCATGCATTGACGACCGCGCGCGCGCCGTTGAAGCCGCGGTCGGTTCGTATGCCGAGGACGCGCCGAGCGTCGCATTCGACTTCGATGGAAAAGCTCTGCTCGATGCGAACCTTGCGCGCTTCGCACGCCGCTACGAGAGCACGCCCGAGCCGGCGATTATCTACGTATCCCTCCTCGTTCTTGAACAACCCGCCGACGAGCGCGGCGCCGAGCCACGGCTCCGCCGCCAACGCGCTTGCACGATCGAGCATCGTGCAACGAATGCCGCGACCCCGCAGTTGGTCGGCATGGCGCTGTAACGTGCTCAGCCCTTCGTTCTCGAAAGCCGCATAGAAAACGCCGTCGAGGCGCAGATGCGGATCGATGCCGCTTGCCTCGCGAATACGCTCGACAAAATGTGGATATTGCTGCAGCGACGACGCGCAAAGCGCCAGCAACGCTTCGTTGGTGATGCGCTCGGTATATGGTGCGAGCATACCCGCGCCGGCCCAAGACGCCGCGCGCGCCGGCTCGCCGCGGTCGTAAACGCGAACGCTCGCGCCGCGCTCCGCGAGCTCAAATGCAATCGAGAGCCCAATCAACCCCGCACCGACGACGATGACGTCGCCATTCGCTTCGCGCATCAACTGCTGCTTTGACGGCGCCTACTCGAGTCCGGCCCTTGCCGCCGGCAGGGACGAGATGATATGGTTCAACTAGATGGACTATCGCTCTTGGAACCTTCAGGACGCCAAAGCGCGCCTATCAGAGTTAGTGGACCGATGCCTCGTGGGCGAACCGCAGGTCATATTGCGCCGGGGGCAGCCCGCCGTAGTCCTGTTGCCCTTCTCCGAGTATGAGCAACGGGCAGGCCCGCGTGAATCGCTCCTCTCCTTTCTTCAGCGCTCTCCGCTTCACGACGTTGCGCTGGACGTCGAACGCTCGCGAGAGTCGATCGAAGCGCTGCGCGACGTCGAGCTGTGAGCGGCTTCCTTCTGGATACGATGGTGCTATCCGAAGGCGTGAAGCCACGCCCCGACCGCGGATTGTCGGCGTGGCTCAATAAAGTCGACGAAAGCTCAACCTATATCAGCGTTCTCACGATCGGCGAGCTGCAAAAAGGCATCGCGCGACTCGACCGCCGTCTATCCAAACGCGCCGAGCTGGAACGTTGGCTTACGTACGATCTCATCGCGCGATTCGGCCGTCGCGTGCTCGCATTCGACACCAACGTCGCTCGCCATTGGGGCACGATAGTTGCGAGCGCGCTCGATCGCGGAGCGGTTCTCTCGGTGGTTGATTCTCAGATCGCTGCAACCGCATGGTTGCATTCGCTGCGGATCGTAACCCGAAACGAACGGCATTTCGTCTCGACCGGTGTCGCCACGCTCAATCCGTGGACGCGCAGTTGACCGTCGCCGCGACGGCGAGCGCCTCGGCGACGGCCTGATCTTCCGACAGCTGCGCGCCCTCGGCGGCGAGCGTTTCGATTTCGGCATCGGTGAGCCGCTCGCGCAGCGCCGCCATCAGGATTTCGTCCATATGCAGCTCCATCGCCTCGCGCTCGGAGCCGCCGCTCTGATACCAAGCATCGACGTAGCCGCGAAGCCGCGCGCCGCGGTAAGGATCGCCACTGCGTGCCGCGACGGTCGCAAGTCGTTGAACCGCAGCTGCGGTAAGGAACGGGTCGGCTCCGCGTGCGAGTCGCAGGCCTTCGCGAGCGTCCCTGCATGCCGCAGCGATATCGTCGAGCGCGATATTGAAAGCCGCCGAATCCACGAGAACGGCAATTGTGCTCGTGAACGAATATAGGCCGGGCCCTTCGGCCTTGATCGCCGACATGAGGTCGAGCGCCCGATCCGTGTTACCAAACCGAAATTCGAGGTCGGCCATATTAGCGCGAATCGCGGTTTTTTGGACATCGGCGCCGAGCATGGTCGCAAGCGCGAGCGCCTCGGCGAATATTCGCCGCGCCTCGTCCAGGCGGCCGCGCTCCGCCGCTATCATTCCCGCGGTGTTCAGCGCAAACGCATGACTACGCGAGCGAGTTAGACCGACCCGTTTCGAAAGT
>JAFAHB010000268.1 GCA_019237435.1 Vulcanimicrobiota bacterium | reverse complement strand
TGTTGACGGTCGCATCGATTGGCCCTCGCTCGGCGGCGCGCGCCTTCAGCGCCCCGATGGCGACAATCGCCGGCGCGATCGACCGCGGAGACTACGCGTTTCTAAAGAGCCTCCCCGGGATCGGGCAGCAAAAAGCCCGCGACATCGTCGCAAAACTCCAGGGCAAGGTCGCGAAGTTTTTGCTCATTCGCGACGCGCCGCCGGTGCAGCCAAAACCGATTCCGGGCTTCGCCGACGAAGCGCTCGCGGTGCTCCTGCAACTCGGTTACAAGCGCGCCGAAGGCGAAACGATGATCCGCGGTACGCTCGAGGCCGATCCGGCAATCGACGATGCGGAACGCCTGCTCGCGGAAATTTATCGCCGTAAGGCGAAAGGATCCCCTTAAGGTGTCCTACCATGGAAGGTGACCGTCAGGCGCGCAAACGTTTGCTGGGTCCCGCCGACGTTGCAATCGATGCAGATGACCCGCAGGACGAACGCGTCATCGATCCGGGCGACACGTTGGAGGACGAGCTTTACGGCGCGAGCCTGCGGCCACGCACGTTCGACCAATACGTCGGGCAAGAGCGCGTCGTCGAAAACCTTCGCATTGCGATCGACGCCGCGAAACGGCGGGGCGAGCCGCTCGAGCACGTTCTCTTTTACGGACCGCCCGGCTTGGGAAAGACGACGCTCGCGTCGCTCATCGCGCGCGAGCTTGGGGCGAACTTCCGCCCAACGAGTGGCCCCACGCTTGAAAAGCCGAAAGACCTCGTCGGCATCCTCACCGCATTGGAAGAGGGAGACGTCTTCTTCGTCGATGAGATTCATCGTCTCGGTCGCGTCGTCGAAGAGTTTCTCTATCCCGCGATGGAGGACTTTCAGATCGACTTCGTGGTCGATCGGGGTGCGTATGCAAAGACGCTCAAGCTGCCCCTGCAGCGGTTCACGCTCGTTGGCGCGACGACGCGCGCGGGAATGATAACCGCGCCGCTGCGCGAGCGCTTCGGCATCGTCCACCATCTCGATTACTACTCCGTCGACGAGCTCGAGCGGATCGTTCGCCGCTCGGCGGGAGTCTTAGGCGTCCCAATCGAGGCTGATGCGGCGCGCATGGTGGCGGCGCGCAGCCGAGGCACTCCGCGCATTGCCAATCGTCTGCTGCGACGCGTACGCGACTTTGCCGAGGTGCGCGCCGACGGCCGCATCACCGCGACGATCACCGATGAAGCGTTGCAGCGGGAAGGGGTCGACTCGCTCGGCCTCGACCGGCTCGACCGTGCTTTTCTGCGAACCATCGTCGAGCAGTATCGCGGCGGTCCGGTTGGAATCGCCGCTATCGCTGCGACGCTCACCGAGGACGCCGAAACGCTCGAGGACGTCGTCGAGCCGTACCTATTGAAGCAAGGTTTCGTCACGCGTACGGCCAACGGCCGGCGCGCGACGGCACAAGCGCACGAGCATCTCGGCATCGTCCGCGGCGCGCCGTCCCAGGAGCGGTTACTCTAACGCGACGGACGAGCTTTTTGGCGCTGGCCCTAACGCCGTGGCTGGGTGTCCGCGCCGCTCGCGCGCAGAACGAGTTTGACCCGGCGATCACGTCATCGCGCCAAGCCTTGCGAGTGTTGCTTGGAGAGGGCGACGCGACGGCGGTCTCGGCCGACAGCTTTACTTTCGAGGGAAGGCTCTATCGCGGGAACTTTCAACGCGACGCGACGGGGTCGGTCGTCAATTTCGTCGATCTCGAGCAATATTTATATAGCGTCGTTTCGCGCGAAATGCCGGCAAGCTGGCCCTCCTTCGCACTCCAAGCGCAGTCGATCTGCGCGCGCACGTACGTCCTCGAGCGCAGCGATCCACGACGAGGCTACGATCTCGTGCCCTCGGAGCTCGATCAGGTTTACGAGGGAATCTCCGGCGAAACGCCGGCCGGCACGGCGGCCGTTGGGTCGACGAGCGGCGAAGTGATTTCATTCGAATCGGTCTTTGCCCAAGTCGCGTATTCCTCGTGCTGTGGCGGCCACACGGAATCGTCTGCCGACCTTTGGGGCAACGCTGCGCTGCCATATTTGAGCGGCGTGACCTGCGGCTGGTGCACGGAATCGCCGAGCTATCGATGGCAGCGGTCGCTCTCCTTCGAAACGCTCGCGCAGCGCTTGGCTTCGGGGCAGCCGGAACTCGGCACAGTTCTCGATCTGCGAATCGATGCTCGCGATTCGAGCGGCCGCGCCCGCACGCTCGAGCTCGTCACAGGAGGTGGGAGCCTTAGCGTTGCCGGAAGCGCCTTCCGGCGCGCGGTGGGTTCTCGCGTGCTGCCAAGTTTGTTGCTGACCGGCATCACGCGGCTTCCCGACGGCAGCGGCGTTCTCATCGAGGGCGGAGGCCTCGGCCATGGCGTGGGCTTGTGTCAGTGGGGTGCGCGCGGTATGGCCCGAGCCGGACGCCTCGCGTCGCAGATTTTAGCCTTCTATCTTCCGCGCACGGACATTCGCAATCTTTCGTAACACCAACGACTTCGACTACGACCTGCCGGCCGAATTGATCGCGCAGCAGCCCGTGCCTACCCGCGATGAGAGCCGGTTGATGGTGCTGGATGCCGGCGTCACTCACCGGATCTTTCGCGAGCTTCCGGATCTGTTGCAGTCCGGCGATCTACTCGTACTCAATGAGACGCGCGTCATCGCGGCGCGCCTTTTGGGCCGCCGAGTCCCCGGTGGCGGGCGCGTCGAGCTGCTCTTGCTTCACCCAGCCGGATCCGCGCGTTACGACGCCGCCGCGCGCACGTGGATTGCACTGACCAAACCGGCGCGCCGCTTGCATCACGGCGATCGCGTGCGCTTCGACTCGCTAGGAGAAGCAGTCGTACGCGAAGTCCTCGATGAGGGAATGCGCGAGATCGAATTTCGCCTCGACGTTCCCTTCGAGAGCTTTCTCGAGCGGGCCGGCAGAATGCCGCTTCCGCCGTATATTCATAACCAGACATTCGAGGCGCAACAGCGCTATCAGACCGTTTTTGCACGTGTTGCCGGAAGCGTCGCCGCACCTACGGCCTCGCTGCATTTCACGGCGAATCTGTTGCAAGCGATCCAAAGACGCGGCACCGAGATCGCCAGGCTGTCGCTGGACATAGGGTTGGGCACCTTTCGCCCCGTTACGGTCGCATCGGTTGACGACCATGTGATGCACGGGGAACCCTACGCCATCGAGCCCGCGGCCGCAGCCGCAATCGAACGAGCTCGCAATGACGGACGGCGGATCGTTGCGGCCGGGACGACGGTCGTGCGCGCGTTGGAAGCAAACTTTGCGTCGTTCGGAAGAATCGAGGCCGGCGAGCACGTGGCCGAGCTCTTCATCAGACCGGGATTTCGGTTCGCGGTCGTCGGCGCCATGATCACGAACTTTCACCTACCGCGCTCGACGCTGCTCATGCTGGTAAGCGCGTTCGCCGGGCGCGATCGCGTGCTGCGCGCCTACGGCGAAGCAATCGCGCAGCGGTATCGCTTTTACTCCTTCGGCGACGCGATGTTTATCGCCGGGAGCAAGGGGTAGCGTGCGCGCCGTCGTTTTCGATCGCCCTGGCGGTCCCGGCGTTTTGCACGTCGATGAAGCCGCTATGCCGGCACCGGGTGCCGAGGAAGTACTTATCGCCGTCCGAGCGGCCGGAGTATCGCACGCCGATATCATGCAACGCGAAGGCAAATATCCGCCGCCGCCGGGCGCATCGCCGATTCTCGGCCTCGAGGCAGCCGGAACGGTCGCCGCACTCGGAGAGGGCGTGACGCGCTGGAACGTCGGCGACGCCGTTTGCGCGCTCCTGAACGGCGGGGGCTACGCGGAATACGTCGCGGTTGCGGAGAGCCAAGTGCTTCGACTCCCGGATCATTGGAATGCCGTCGAGGCAGCGACGCTTCCGGAAAATTGCTTCACCGTTTACGACAATCTCTTTACGCGTGCAAAATTGAGGCACGGAGAGACCGTTTTAGTCCACGGCGGCACGAGCGGCATCGGAACGACGGCGATCATGTTCGCAGCCGCCTGCGGCGCGAATGCAATCACGAC
>JAFAHB010000253.1 GCA_019237435.1 Vulcanimicrobiota bacterium | reverse complement strand
GCCGCAGACGTTGGCGATCGTGGACGAAATCGGCGGGGGCACCGAGCCGAACGCGGGCAGCGCGCTCGCCGTTGCGATGCTCGAGCGCTTGTTGCAACGCGGCGCCAAGGCGATCGTTTCGACGCATTCGACGGAACTAAAACTGTTCGCGCACGCAACCCAGGGCATCGCCAACGCCAGCGTCCGTTTCGATCCCGTGACGTTCGAGCCGTCGTTCGAACTTGATTTAGGCGCGCCGGGGCAGTCACTGGCCTTTCCACTGGCAACGCGCATGGGCATTGATGGCGACATTGTCGGACGCGCCACCGCGTTATTGGAAGATCGCGAGCGCGATTACGAGGCGGCGCTAGCGGAGCTCGCGGTGCGCAACGCGGAGTTGCGCGAAGAGCGGACGACGTTAGAGGCAGAGCGGCGCACCGCGGAGCGCGAAACGGCGGCCGTGCGCGAGCGCGAGCGCCAACTCGATGAAGAGCGCCGGCGGCTTGCCGCCGCAGCGGAGGAACGGCTGCAGAAAAGCCTTCGGGATTTTGTCGGCGAGCTGCAGCGCCGCAGTGAAGCCAACGATGCGACGCGCTCGCGCAGAGCGCGCGTTACTCCGGGCCAGAGCGCTCTGCTACGCGAAACTATCGCGGCGGTTCGTAAGGATCTCGGTATCACGCGGCAGGAAGAGCGCCAAGGCGCGCCCCAGACGTTTACGCCGGGGGATCGCGTGCGCGTCGTTTCGCTCGATCAGCCGGCAACCGTTGCGGAGGATTGGGACGACCGTTTGTTGGTGAGCGTGGGCTCGATGAAGATGATGGTGGATCGCAGCGACGTGCGGCCGGAAGACGCGCCGCGCAAGCGCCAGCGTGGAGGCGGCGCACCTGCCGATGCTCGCGTAAGCGCTGCCGTGCGTACCTCTGAGTCGCTCGACGTTCGCGGCAAACGTTACAGCGAAGCGGAGCCGCTCGTCGAGCGCTGGATCGACGACGCATTGCTTGGCGGTACGCCGGCGTTGCGGTTGATTCACGGCAAAGGCACCGGCATGTTGGGCCGCGGGCTGCAAGAGTATTTGCGCAATCACCCGGCGGTCTCTGCGTTTCGGTACGGCAACGAAGAAGAAGGCTCGACGGGCGTAACCATCGTTGAGTTGCGCACGTGAGCGCCGCCGAATTGCTCGACGGGTTCGATCACGTCGAGACCGTCGCCGAGTTTACGGAACGCCTCAAAACGGGGCGGCCGCTGCGCGTCAAGCTGGGCATCGATCCCACGAGTCCGGATCTGCATCTGGGTTTTATGGTCGTGTTGCATCAGCTCGATCGCTTCGCGCGCGCCGGACATCGCGTCACGCTGATCATCGGCGACTTCACGGCCCGAATCGGAGACCCGAGCGGACGTAACGTTACGCGACCGCAGCTTTCGCGCGAAGAAATCGAAGCGAACATGCAGAGCTATCGCGAGCAGGCCGGCAAGATTCTAGACCTCGAGCGCATCGAGGTGCGCTACAACTCCGAATGGCTCGACTCGCTCTCTCAGAGCGATCTCGTGAAGCTTTTGGCAAAGACGACCGTAGCGCAGATGCTCGAGCGCAACGATTTTCGGCAACGCTACGAATCCGGCGTTGCGATCTCCCTGCACGAGTTTCTCTACCCGGTCGCGCAAGCGTACGACTCGGTAGCCATAGAGGCGGACGTCGAGCTCGGCGGCACCGATCAGCTCTTCAATCTCTTGCTCGGCCGTCAGTATCAGCGAGAGTTTGGGCAGCCGCCGCAGATCTGCGCGACGGTGCCGCTCCTGGTGGGATTAGACGGCGAGAAGAAGATGAGCAAATCGCTGGGCAATTACGTCGGGGTGTCGGAGCCGGCGCGCGAGCAGTTCGGTAAACTCATGAAGATGCCGGACGAGCTAATTCCGGCGTACGCTCGTCTTGCGGCCTTTCGCTCGCGCTTCGAGGTCGAACGCCTAGCGGTCGATCTCGCCGCGGGTCGCGCCAAACCGATGGAAGAGAAGAAGCGCCTCGCCGAGGTTATCGTGACCCGCTATCACAGTGCCGCCGACGCCAAAGCAGCTCGCGAGTACTTCGAACGCACGGTTCAGCGCCGCGAGCTTCCGAGCGAGAACCTCAGTGAGATCGAGCTTGGCGCGTGTAAACGCGTGGCAGAGGTTCTCGTCAAAGCAGGCTTCGCGGAGAGCCGGCGGGCGGCGGAGCGCCTTATATCCGGCAAGGCGGTGAAGATTGACGGCGAGGCGGTGAGCGATCCCAATGCGCCGTGGACGGTGAACGGGCCCGCAGTGCTTTCGGTAGGGGCGCGGCGCTTCGTTCGCGTTCTGCCGCCGAACGCGCATTGAGCCTATAGGCGAGCCGCGAGCTCGCGCAGTTCGTGCGCGGTGAAAACGTACCGCGTCCGGCAGTATTCGCAGATTGCTTCGGTCCTGTCACGCTCCCGCGTAAGTTGCAGGAGTTCGTCGGCGCCGAGGCCGCGCAGTACCGCTTCGACTTTCTCGCGGTTGCAGCGGCATGCGAAGCGCACGGAGATCCGGTGATGCGAGCGCAACTCGAGATCGCCCGCGAGCTCGCGAAGAAGAGCGTTCGCATCGCGACCGCGCGCGATCAGCTGCGTAACGGGAGGCATCATCGCCGCGCGCTTTTCGAGCGCCGCGATCGCGCGTTCGTCCGCCCCGGGCAACGCCCGCGCGAGCAGCCCGCCGGCCGCCACGACGCCGCCGGGATTGGCTAGAACGCCGAGCGCGACGACGCTTGGAATCTGCTCCGACTGCGCCAGATAGACGGCGAGATCTTCCGCGATCTCACCCGTTTGGATCGGGACGACGCCGACGTACGGCTGACCTGCCTCGACTGAGCGCGTCACCTGCAACGAACCGGCGCCTACCGCGGCCGAGACGTTGAACTTGCCGCGAGCGTCGACCGGAAGCTCCACCTGCCCGTTTCGCGCGTAGCCCCGCGCGCCGATCGTGCCTTCCTCCAGCAGCCACGCGTCCGTGGCGAGCGTTCCCAGCGGACCGTCGGCCGCGATCTGCAGCGAGATGCGTTCGTTTCCTTTTAGGCCCGTCGCCAACAGCGCGGCGCCGGTCACGAGCCGGCCTACCGCTGCAGTTGCCGTCGGCCACAGATCGTGCCGGTCGCGAATTTCGGTAACCAGATCGGTCGTGACTGCGGCCACGAGCGCGACTCCGGCGTCGAGGTTCGATGCGGCGAGCAGCTCGTCGGGCATGAGCGCCACTGATTCGGAGGCCGACGCTTTTCCTTCAAAGAATCGAAAACGATGCGCGTTTTGGTTTTGCACGGACCGAACCTCAACTTGCTTGGCGAGCGGGAGCCGCACATTTATGGAAAACAGCGCCTCGAAGAGTTGAACGAGGCGATCGCTCGCGCTGCAAAAGAGCTCGATATCAAGGTAACCTGCGAGCAATATAACGGCGAAGGCGCGATCGTCGACGCGCTGCATGCGGCGCGATCGAGATACGCAGGGGTCGTCATCAACCCGGGCGCGTACGCGCACTACTCCTATGCGATAGCTGATGCGATTACCGCGATCGCGATACCGGTGGTGGAAGTGCATCTCTCGAACATCGCGGCACGCGAAGCATTCCGGCGCACCAGCGTAACCGCGGCCGCTTGCCGTGGGGTAATCAGCGGGCTGGGCGCCGCGGGGTACGTACTTGCGCTGCGCGCGCTGCGCGAAATAACCGCGCCGTCGCAGCGCCGGAAGGAGCGCAAATAGCCGTTCCGTATTACCGAGAATACCATCGCCGCGGGCTGTAGCGAAGCTTGGTTATCGCGCTAGTCTGGGGGACTAGAGATCGCTGGTTCGAATCCAGTCAGCCCGATTTTTTCCACGCGCCGGGAGGAAGCACGAGCGTTCACACGCTCTAGGAAACCATGAAGATCGGCACGCTCGAAATGAAGATCTCTCGCGTCGAAGGCTTTCAAGTCCGAATCCGCACGCTGGACGGGCGCGACATTCGCTCCGATCGTGAAGGCATGCCGCCGTGGCCGTACGAGAAAGGTGCGCGCGATCGCTGGTCGGTCGCGCAGTGGAAACAAGCGCGTTTCGTCAGCATCTATCCGGGCTTCGGCGTCGACGTGCTCGACGGCGACGGCGAAGTGGTGGAGTTTGGCCAAACGCTGCTCGAAACCGTGCGCGAGAGTTACGATTAATGAAAGTGAACCATAAACAAAGTCAATTTCGTTAAAAGGAAAGAAGCCGGTCCCCCGCCCAAGTAGGCGCGGCTGGAAAGAGAGGTTCCCTTGCAGTATCGGGCTGCCGGTCTGTTGTTTTTTCTTCTCGTCGCCGCCGGCGGCATGGTCGCGTGCAGCGGCGGCTCGTCGGGTTTCGGCGCCGGCGCGCTGCCCCCGCAGTCGCGGGCGCACGGCAGTCCAAACTCGCCGATTCAGCACGTCATCGTCGTCATTCAAGAGAACCGCAGCTTCGACAACTTTTTCGCGACGTTTCCCGGCGCGAATGGAACGACCACCGGCCTAGCGGAAGCGATGCCGTCGCCGGTCGCCAGCGCCTGCGCGGAAGCATCGCCGCCGCAGCAAGTCATCACATCGCCGACGAGCATTCCGCTGACGAAAGTCACCCTCCAAGGCGATGGTTTTCCGGGTAACTTCGATGCGAATTTCGACATGGCACACGACTACCTCGACGGGTACTTGTTCGAGTGCGACTCCGCGGCGAAGCGGCCAAGTTCGACGAGCCCGTGCAAGATGGACGGCTTCGACGTAATCCACAGCGGCGCAGACGGCGAAGGTCCTCCGATGTGCACGTATCCGTATCAATACGTTGACCCAAGGGACATCAAGCCATATTGGACGATGGCGAAGCAATACGTACTGGCCGATGATGCCTTTCAAACCCAGGGCAGTGAAAGCTTCACGGCCCACCAGGAGCTCATTGCCGGCGGAACGGCCGATCCCAACGGCATAACCAAAGCGAGCATCATCGACGACCCGTCGTATTTCCCATGGGGCTGCGACGGCAATAAGTCGAGCGAACGGACGGACCTGCTCACGATCTACGGGCAGTACGAGGGCTTCAAGGGGCCGTTTCCGTGCTTGACCTATCCAAACGGGACCATCCGCGATCTGCTCGACGCGAATAAGATCACTTGGAAGTTCTACGCAAACCAGGTCTTTTCGTGGAAGAAGGGCGAGAAAAAGGCCGGCGGTCCCGGCATCTGGAGCGCGTTCGATGCGATCTCCGCGGTGCGCTACAGCAAGGAGTGGGGAACGAACGTCACGTTCACCGATCTTGCCATCTTCAACGACATCAAGAACGGCCAGCTTCCCGCCGTCAGTTGGGTCACGCCGAACGAGCCGAACTCGGATCATCCGGCGGAGGCAAGCGACACCGGTCCGTCGTGGGTTGCGTCGATCGTCAACGCGATCGGCAGGAGCAAGTATTGGAACAGCAGCGCGGTCGTGGTCCTCTGGGATGACTGGGGCGGTTACTACGATCACGTGGCGCCGCCGTTGTACGACAACCAGGGTGGCCTTGGTTTCCGCTTTCCTATGCTCATAATCTCTCCGTACGTTGCAGCCCACGTCGAGCACACGCAGTACGAAACGACGAGCGTGCTGCGCTTCATCGAGGATAACTGGAACCTCGGAACGCTCGGCCAAGAAGACGCGCGCGCGACCGGAATCGAGAACGCGTTTAACTTCAAGCAATCGCCGCGGCCGTTTCACCGGATACGGGCGAAGTACTCGCAGGCGTTCTTCTTGCATCAAAAGCCGTCAGGCTATCCGCCCGACACCGAATAGCACTTGAGCACGCTCCGAGCGTCAGCCCTCTGGCTCGTCGCCGTCGCGTTTGCGCTCGCCGCGTGCAGCGGCGGCAGCGACGTCGGCTCGGCTATCGCGCGCTTAGCGCCG
>JAFAHB010000109.1 GCA_019237435.1 Vulcanimicrobiota bacterium | reverse complement strand
AATCTGTTCGAGCGTTCCGCCGGTCGTCGCTTTGTAATTCAACACGTCGGCGGCTTTCTGCACGTGCAGCTCGCGAGGCTTGCCATCGAGGCCGAGCCGATTGTAGTCGAACATCCGGTAGGTGAGATCGGAGGCCTGTTGCGTCTCGAAAATCGTCAGGCCGGGGCCGATCGCGTGCACCAATCCGTGCGGAATGTAAACCGTATCGCCCTTCTGAACCTCAATGTAGCGCAAGAGCTCGCCGAGCGTTCCGTCGGCGACGCGCCGTTCGTATTCGGCGCGCGACGTATCGCGGTTCCAGCCATAAACGATCTGAGCTTTGGGCTGCGCGTCGAGAACGTACCAGCACTCGGTCTTGCCGAAGGGCTGATGCTCGACCCGTTGCGCGTATGCGTCGTCGGGATGAACCTGAACCGAGAGCCAATCGTGCGCGGTGATGATCTTGGTCAGAACCGGAAAAATGCGCGTCGGATCGAGGTCGCCCAGCAGCTGCGGACCTAGCCGCGCCCGCAAATCTGCGACCGTGGAGCCCGTTAGCGCGCCGTTGAGGACGCGGTCGGTATCCCAGCACTCCCACGACTCGCCGAGCTTGGCGTTGGCGTCGGCGTGCTTACCGTAGACGCGCACGAGTTCGTCGCCACCCCAGACCTGCGTGGTCAGCTTCGGATCGAGACGATACGGATAGATTGCGTCGTTCGGCATAGTCGCACTACCTACGCGCAGTTCGTGCGGAATTCCGGCCCACCGGCTAGAACGGTGGAAGCTGCGTGCACGTCTACTATCTAGGGATCGGGTCGAACCTCGGCGACCGGCAAGCAAACATCCTTGCCGCGCTTCAGCGCTTACGCAAGCAAGCCACCATTGCAGCCGTTTCGGCCTTTTACGAATCGCAAGCGGCGGGCGGCGCGCAGGGCCCACCATATCTCAACGTTGCGGCGGCGGTCTACTCGGAGCTCGACGCGCAATCGTTCGAACGCTTTTCGCGCGACGTCGAGGAGGCCGTCGGCCGCGCGCGCGGCAGCGCAAAACTGGCTCCGCGACCGATCGACATCGACCTGCTGTTCGCCGACGGTTCGCTCGCCCAGCCGGATCTTACAACGCGTCCCTACAACTCGGCGCCCCTTGCGGAAATCGCGCCGCATCTGGCGGTCGCGCCTGTCGACGGCAGCGTCCGCCGTCGAGAGCGCAGCCTGCATTTCGATACCGACCGCCAATCGGAAGCGCCGGAGGTAGCCCTGGGGCTCAACCGCGCGGGCGTTTCGCGCGTGCGCCGCGTCGTTCATCTCGAAGTCGATGGCCGCGCGCAGGTCTATAACGGCGAGTTCACCATGGTCGCCGACTTGGCCGCCGATAGATCGGGGGTGCACATGTCGCGCTTCGCGGAGATATTGGAAGAGGCGACGCTGGACGTGCTCGCCCGTGACGCGCGTCCAGCGCCGATCGAGCGGCTCGTCGAAGCGATCGCGCGCGAAATCGTCCGAAGCCAACGCGCAGTCTGCGCCGACGTCCGGCTGCGCGCCGACTTCGGCTTAGAGCGGTGGACGCCGGTCAGCGGCAAGCGCGGCGAGGAAACCTACACGCTCGTCGGCATCGCGCACGCCGACGAAACGGGAACGAGGCGCGTCGTCGGCGTCGAGGCAGAAGGCATGACGGCTTGCCCGTGCGCGCAGGCGATGGTGCGCGAGCATGCGCTGCGCGAGCTGCGAGACGCTGGATTCAGCGAAGCCGACGCAGCGCGCGCGATCGACGCGCTTCCCGTCGCTACGCACAACCAGCGCGGGCGCGGCACGATACTGCTGGGCGTCAACGACCCGCATGCCGACGCGATTCGCGCCGAGGATCTCGTCGAAATCGTCGAAAACTCGATGTCGAGCGAGACATACGATCTGCTCAAGCGTCCCGACGAGTTTTTCGTCGTCAACAAAGCGCACCACAATCCGCGATTCGTGGAAGACGTCGTGCGCGGCATCCTCGCGCGCGCGTTGGACATGTACTCCGATCTCGGCGACGAGACGTTCGTCTTCGCAAGCCAAGTCAACGAAGAGTCGATTCACAAGCACGACGCCTTTGCCGAAGGCTTTGGCCTCTTCGGCGAGCTGCGCGACGAGTTGAGGACCGGTTCGCACGCCGGCGCGAAGACCGATCTCGCAGCTTGGCTTCGGACGCGACCGTCGTCGGTACTGGTTTAGGGCGATCGTTCCAGCGCCGCGATCCGCGCTCGCAGCGACGGATGCGACGAGAAGAAGAGCTCGTACCAGTAAGGCGGATCTTCGTCGGCCAGATTCTGATCGCGCAACCTCCGGAACGCAGACGCGCCTGCGAGCGCATCGTTGGTTGCGGCGATTGCGAAGCGATCGGCGGCCCACTCACGGGAGCGTGAGAACGCAAAGAGCAGCGGGCGAAGGACCTGGGTCGCGACCAGCATGACGGCATAGATTCGCACCAACATGAGCGGCTGCTTGCGCAGCGCGGCGCGCTCTTCGCGCGATGCGGCGCGGTTGGCGATCAAGAACAGCGTTACCGCGAGCACCTCTCCGAGCGCGATCATGCGCCAGGTGTCCTTATTGACGTAGTGCCCGAGCTCGTGCGCGACGACGAACTCGGTCTCATTTTCGGGAAACGAAGCAATGAGCGTGTCGCCGACAACGATGCGATGCGTGCGCCCGATCCCGGTCACGAAGGCGTTGGCTTTGCGCGTCTGCCGGCTCATGTCCATGCGAAGAATCGCGGCGTCGCCGACGCCGAAGCGCGCCGCGAGCGCTCGCAGACGCGCCTCGAGCGAGCCGACGACCGGCTCGAACTTATTGAACAAAGGCAGAACATAGAGCGGCACGATCACGTTCGCTGCCACGAATAGCGGAAGCGTCCCCGCGCCGGCAATCCAGGGCCAACGGCGCGGCGCGTGACGTACCGCAACGCCGAGCAGGATTCCCAAGAACGCCGTAAGCCCGGCCCCTAAAAGCGCGCTCTTCGCATATTCCTCCAACCATGCGCGCCGGGATTGATTGCTCAAGCCGAAACGGCGTTCGAGCGTATAACCCTGGACGAATGAGGCGGGAAGGTCCGCGA
This sequence comes from Vulcanimicrobiota bacterium, assembly GCA_019237435.1. GTDB lineage: Bacteria > Vulcanimicrobiota > Vulcanimicrobiia > Vulcanimicrobiales > Vulcanimicrobiaceae > Cybelea. The sequence goes on along the minus strand of JAFAHB010000109.1, from coordinate 4,590 downwards.
GCGCGCCGACTAGTGAGAGCGGCGCAAAAAAGAGTCCCGGCCGTAACCATACGGGCGTTGCGCGGGTCGCGCTATCCAAAGCTTGCGAGAGCGGTCCGTAGGCAAATGCAAGGAATCCGAACGTCGCTCGCGCCGTATCGGCGACTTCGAGCGAGCGTCGAATGCGCGCGTACGCCATTGCATCCTTGGCAAGAGGCGGCGAGGGTTTGCGCCACTCGATGAGCGCCTCGACCGTTCGAATCAGCGCGTAACCGGCAGCGATGCCGCTGCCGATACCGAGTAGGACGCTGCGGCCTTTCATCGGCGATCGCGGGACCTTGGTGTCAGCGTCCGTAGGCGGCGCGCAGCTCGTCCTTTGCCGCTTCGAGAATCTTCAGGCGCTTCTTCGGCAGATTCTTTCCCGCGCGATTGATGTAAAACGTCAGCATTGACATCGCCGAGCGGTATGGCGAACCCTTGCGCCGCTTGCTGCGGTCCGCCGAGCGTTTGAGCGAAAGCGCGATCGCCCGCGGATCGTCTTCGTTGAAGACGTCGCGCTCGAGATCGAGCGCGTTGCTGTGTTCGGTGACCTGTTTCGACCAGTAATTGCGTGCCATGAACCACATTCTACCTCCGCCGCGTCACCCTGAGCATGTCGAAGGGTGACCGCAATTGAGCTTTTTAGATGATCGAAATCGTCTCTTTAGGCTTTGGATGCGCTTCGATCCCAGCCAGAAGCCGCTCCACCAAGATGTCGCAAATCGGATCGTCGAGCTCCTCGATTCGCCCTTCGTCCGCAAGCTGTGCCTTGACGGGATCGATCGGAATTCGCGCCAGCACCGGTGCCCGGGCGAGCTCCGCGACGCGCTGCGCGTACGACGGGCCGTAAATTTCGTAACGCGCACCCGTATCGGGCGCCTCAAAGTACGACATGTTCTCGACGACCCCGAGAATCGGTTTCTTCAGCTGGTGCACGAGATTTGCGGCCTTGCGCACGACCATCGTGGCGAGCGCCTGCGGCATCGTGACGAGTACCACCCCGTCGATCGAGAGTGACTGCAGCACCGTCAGCGGTGCGTCTGACGTGCCCGGGGGAAGGTCGACCAGCAGAAAGTCGAGCTCGCTCCAAGTGACCTGTTCGTAAAATTGCCGAATCACGCCGGCGACGATCGGCCCGCGCCAAATCATCGCCGTGTCCTCACTCTCGCTGAGGAGGTTCGAGCTGACGATCTCGATCGCACTGCGCGAAACCGCCGGCGAAATCAACGGCTGGGGTTGTCCCTGCGGCGTGCGCTTCACTGGATCGGCCTGGATCGACAGAGGCTCGCGCAAACCGAACAGCTTGGGAATGGACGGACCGGTGATGTCGGCATCGAGAATTCCGACGCGGTAGTGGCGACGGCGCAAGCCTATCGCAATCAAGGCGGTAACGAGCGACTTGCCGACGCCGCCTTTGCCCGACATGATCGGGATCACATGCGCGATGCGAGAGCGGCCGCTGAAGACGCCGGGAGCGCGACGAGCCGGTTGCCGGTCTTCATCGCGGATGTGAGGAACCGACCCGGTTCGGCGCGCGTCCCGGAGCGCTGCGACGATCGGCTCGACCTGGAGCCCGTGAGCGCGCGCGCCTTGCTCGACGGTCTCGTACCTGCTCACGCCGCATCCGCTGCAGCCTAAGCCGAACGCCGTCATGACCTCGGCGGCGACGGGAAAGTCGGCGACGAGCTGCTTGATGTTGCTCTGGGGACCGATCTCGATCTCGATTGGGGGCATGGCTTCCTCTGACAACCTGCGAACGGCGCGTCGGTATGCAGCTTATGGCACGTGCTCGAGGCGTCCTCGCGGGCGGCTGCGATTCGCCGGTGCGCTCGGGTTGGAGCGCGGGACTCCCAATGTTCGTGCAGGGCTCGGCGCGAGGCGCATATGCCTACGATGAAGACGGCCGCCGCTACGTCGACTACATCATGGCGTACGGACCGCTGCTCTTCGGCCACACCGAGCCCGCGCTCGTACGCGGATTGGACGACGTCGCGCGCTCCGGTTTTGTCTGGGGCTCAACCCATCCGGAAGAAGTTCGGCTGGCCGAACGAATCCGCGCGCACTTGCCGTCGATGGAGCGAATTCGGTTCGCAACGAGCGGAAGCGAAGCGATGATGAGCGCCATCCGCGTCGCGCGCTCCTTCACCGGGCGCGACCGCGTCCTCAAGTTTGCCGGCAACTATCACGGGCACTTCGATTTCGCGCTGGTCGCGGCCGGTGCGTCGGCTTCGGGTGCGGGCGGGATTCCGCAATCGGTCCACCGCGAGGTGATCGTCGCGCGCTATAACGACCTAGCGTCGGTCGACGAGCAGGCGCGGGGAGTCGAATCGGGTATTGCAGCGATTGCCGTCGAGCCGATCGCGTTGAACATGGGCCTGGTGGCGGCGGAGCCGGGCTTCCTGGAAGGCCTGCGCGATCGCGCGCGCCGCTGGGGCGCGCTCTTGATTTTCGACGAAGTGATCACGTGGCTGCGCTTCGGATTGGGCGGAGCGCAAGGCCGAGCGGAGGTGATCCCGGATTTGACCGCACTCGGCAAAGTGCTTGGAGGCGGCGTGCCGATCGCGGCGTTCGGCGGACGGTCGGAGGTCATGGCCGTGCTCGCACCCGACGGCCACACGTTTACCGGTGGAACCCATGCGGGCAACCCGTTTTGCGTCGCGATGGCGCACCGCGTTCTCGATCTGCTCGAATCGCATCCCGAGCGCTACGCTGCGATGGACGCGCTCGCTAAACGTCTCGCGGACGGTACCCGTGCGATTCTGGCGCAACGTAACCTGGACTACGCCGTCGTCCAACAAGAATCGGTCGTCGATTGCAAATTTAGAGCGGGACCGGCCGGCCGCAACTACGATGACGCGCGGCGCGCCGACGTGGACGCATACGCGGCATACCATCGCAAGATGTTGGAATCGGGAATCCTCCTCCCGCCCTCGCAGAACGAAGTAATGTTCGTCTCGACCGCGCACACCGCCGGCGATATTGACCAGACGCTCGACGCGATCGAGAAGTCACTGCCATCCGCCTGAGGTTTCCTTAGCGCGCGTCGCCCTCGCGTCGACGTGCAGCAAAAGTAAAATATCAAGAAACATCAAGAAGAATTGAGCGAGTTGCTGCGCCGGATTTGGAGTTTCATGAAGCCGTAAGCGCCGTTTTCGTCTATCCTATCGGTGATGTCGTTAGCAGTGCTGCCTTTTGCCGGAAACGAATTTGGCCGTCAGCGAGCGGTGCATCGGCAGATGCGCAGCGCGTTACGCCGCGCAAAGAACCCGCGGGCTCTTGCCTCTATGCCGATCATGGGCATCATCTGTGACGCAATGCAGATCGCCGACCCCGTTGCGGCGCTGGAATGCGTGGTGCGCACCGTCTTCGACGACGAGGATGAATCGGTGGTCCGGTTGCGCGACGCGATCCTGAGTGCAGACTTTCGGCGAACGGTGACCAACGCCGAGTTAGCCGCCGGCTTGGGCGTTTCGCGGCGCCAATTTCAGCGCCGGCGCGCGGAGGCGATCGGCGCGATCGCCCAATATGCGCGCGGGCTTTTGGACCGCTCGGCGAGGGTAACGATGGGCCGCGATTCGGGCGCCGGGCATACGCACGCAGGAATATTTGAGCGCGAACGCACCGCGTTCGTGGCGGCGCGAGACCGAGCGAGAACGCTCGAGATGCACGCCATCGCCGCCAATTTGCTGAGAGTCGCCGCGAACCGCGAGGAGCGCCGCTTCGCCCTCGAGTCTCGCTGCGATGCCGGCGTCCGTTTGGGCCGCGGCTATAACGACGCGGGATTCTGTGGAATCTCGCGCGCCGCACGCCTACTGCTCGCGGCTAAGGTCGCATTGATCGATGGTCGAGCCGATGATACGTACGAGCACGCGTGCGCCGCAGCGAATATGCTTGCGCCGCACGATCTTGAGCGCTACCGCGCGTTTTCGTTGGTTTCACAGGCGTGTCTCATCCGTGGGACGCGCTGGCGCCCGCCTCCGGAGGCACCCGCGCTTCGTTTGCGATCGTGGGAACGCCTTGCGATGGAAACCGAGCGGGCTCGACACCTCGCCGCCGACCGAGATTGGCAGGGGGCGCAGCGGCTCGCGAGTTTTACGCGGCGCCAAGCCGAGATGGCGGGATATCGGGATCTCGCGGCGCGGTCGTGCGCGGTGCTTCACGTAACGGCCGCCGGCCGCAACGATGCCCAGGCGGCTAAATCGTGGCGTGCCTTAGGCGTACGCCATCTGCTCGGGACTCAGGATAGGGTTTTGGCGACGAAGCTCTTTGGAGTCGGCGCGGTGGTGCCGCCCTGCGTCGACGACGCATCATTCGTGGCTGCGGTTTACGAGCATCTTTTGCTTGTCATGCCGCAGATGATGCACGACGACGCAATGCAGCGTGCAGCCGTCCGTTCGCTGATTGGCGCCGTATGCCAAGCCTGCTGCCAAGGCGAAATACGGGGCGCGCGACTGACACGCGCCATCGAAGCTGTGAAAGAGAGCGACGGCGCATTCGCGCATTACGCGGACAAGCTCTACTCGCCGGTGCGGGAAGCCCTTGCGTTGTCAATCGTAGCCGCGACCGGACGCT
>JAFAHB010000291.1 GCA_019237435.1 Vulcanimicrobiota bacterium | reverse complement strand
CTGAGCTTATGATGCGCGAGCAACTTCGGCACGGCGTAAATCGGGGCGATGCCCATCTCGCTCGGCTCGGTGGCCGCAACGGCATAACCGCGATAGAATCCGAGCGGCGTCAGATTGCGGCGTTGCGCGAGCTGTGCATCCATGATTGCCACGGCCGCCGCGCCGTCGGAGAGCTGCGACGAGTTACCGGCGGTGATCGACGTGTCGGCCACGCCTGGAACCGCGCCTTTGAGCGCCGCCAATCCTTGGAGCGTCGTGTCGGGACGATTGCCTTCGTCCTTGCCGAGTTCGACGTGTCGTTCGCTGACCACGCCGGTCTCTTTGTTCTGTTCGTACTTCCACGACGGCATCGGCACGATCTCTGAATCGAAGCGTCCCGCCGCCTGCGCCGCGGCGGTGCGCTGCTGGCTCTGCAAGGCGTATTCGTCTTGACGCTCGCGCGAAACCTCATATTTCTTGGCGACGAAGTCCGCGGTGAAGAGCATCGGCGTGTAGAGATCGGGCGCGTGGCGCAGCAGCCATTCCTCGGTGAAGAAGTGTACGTTCAATTCGTTCTGCACCATGCTGATCGACTCGACGCCGCCCGCAACGATGACCGAGGCGCCGTCGGCGATAACGCGTTTGGCACCGATTGCAATCGCGTCGAGTCCGGACGCGCAAAACCGGCTGACGGTCTCGCCGGGCACGGTAACCGGACAACCCCCACGCAGCGCCGCGGTACGCCCAATATTGTTGCCGGTCGCGCCTTCGGGCAGGCCGCAGCCCATCACGACCTCATCGACTTCGGCCGGATCGATCTGCGCGCGTTCCATCGCGTGCTTGACGACGTGACCGGCCATCGTCGCGCCCAGCGTCTGATTGAACGCGCCGCGAAACGCGCGGCCGATCGGCGTGCGCGCCGCGGAGACGATCGCCGCTTCACGCATGCGTGGGTTCCCGTGTCACCCTGAGCTTGTCGAAGGGCGACAGGGTGGAGTGCTCAGCATACCACATCGGGCCGCCCCGATGCGGCGGAAAGCCGTAGCCGTAGACGTAAACGATGTCGATGTCACCGGGGCGCAACGCGATGCCTTCCTCGAGCAGCTTCTGCCCGCGATGCACGAGCGCGCCGAGCAGCCGGTCGCGTATCTCCTCGTCGCTGTACGCTCGGGGAGTGACGCCGGCGTTCCGGGCTTCTTCCGCAAAAATCTCTTCGACCTGGGGATCGCGGATCGGCTCGCGGCCCTTGCCGACGGATTTGTCGTATTTGAAGAAGCCCGCCATCGTCTTTTGACCGAGCCGTTTCATTCCGATGAGACGCTCCAGCACATGGGTGCGACCGTTCGCATCGCCCCCGCGCGCCTTTTGAACGGCCAAACCGATATCGAGACCGGAGAGATCGCTCATCGCGAAGGGTCCCATAGGAAAGCCGAATGCTTTCATCACCGCGTCGATGCGATACGGCGGCACGCCTTCTTCCGCAATGGCGTTCGCGGTGCCGACATAATCGAAGATCATCCGGTTTCCGATGAAGCCGAAGGCATTCCCGGAGAGCACGCCCTTCTTGCGCAGCCGCTTGGCGAGAGCAAACGCGACCGCGAGCGTCTCCGGTGACGTTTCGCGCCCGCGCACGATCTCGAGCAGCGGCATAATGTTGGCGGGAACGAAGAAGTGCAGGCCGAGCACGCGATCGGGCCGTTTCGTTTCCCGAGCGAGCGCGTCGATGTCGAGCGTCGACGTGTTGCTTGCCAAGATCGCGCCGGGCTTCGCAATCGCGTCGAGCTTGCGGAAAACCTCGCGCTTGACGTCGAGGTTTTCGAAAACGGCCTCGACGATTAGATCGGCATCGGAGAGTTCGTTCCAATCATCGGTAAAGCGAATCGACTGACCGCGTTTCCAGGCCTCTTCCTGCGTGAGCCTGCCCTTCTGCACTTGATACATGAACATGCCCATCACCGTTTGGCGCGCCTTGTCGACCGCTTCGTCGTTGTTGTCGACGATCACGACGGGAATGCCGGCTTGTGCAAGCGAGATCGCAATGCCGCTGCCCATCGTCCCCGCTCCGACGACGGCTGCCTTCGCAATTGTGTCATCCCCACGGGGTCCCGTGTCACCCTGAGCCTGTCGAAGGGCGACACCGGACAGGGCTAAGCCCGGAATCTTGTCGAGCTCCCGCTCCGCAAAGAACAAATGCCGCAGCGCCTGTGACGGCGCGGATCGAACGAGCTCGTCGAACAGCCGCGTTTCCCGCCCGATGCCGAATACAAACGGCAGCTCCACCGACGCTTGCACCGCGTCGATGAGTTTGTGCGCCGCGAGGCCGCCGTTCTCTTCGGGCGGCACCATTTTATGCGCTTGCGCGACGACGTAGGGACCCGCTTGCAGCGGCAGATCCTTGGCGATGATCGCGTCTCGCTCCGAAAGCCGGCGTTTGGGTTCACTTGCCAGCGCCCGAGCGCGTTCGATCAAGCCTTCTGCCACAACCTCGTCGATGATTCCGAGCTCGAGCGCTCGCCCGGCCGAAATCGACGAACCCTTCAGCATAAACTCCAACGCCGTTCGCGCTCCGATCAGGCGCGGCAGACGCTGCGTCCCGCCGGCGCCGGGGATTAGGCCCAGCCGGATCTCCGGCAACCCCAGTCTTGCATTCCGCGTCGCGACGCGATAGTCGCACGCGAGCGAAAGCTCGAGGCCGCCGCCGAGACAGTTGCCGTCCATTGCAGCGACGTGCACCTTGACGCTCGCCTCGACTGCCGCGATCACGTCCCGAATTGTCACCGCATTCGCCGGCATCTCGGCTTGAAAATCGTTGACGTCGGCTCCGGCGCTGAAGAGCCCGTGCGCGCCGGTTATCACGACGGCTTCCACCGAGTCGTCAGCATGCGCGGCGCGAATCTCGCCGAGCAGCTTTGCGCAATAGGCAAACGAAAGCGCGTTGACCGGCGGATTATCGAGCGTGATAATCCGAACGTGCTGGTCGCGCGGATGCGGTTCTGACGGAAGCATTCTAGACTCCGACCGCCATCTTCCGATCGAGATCGAACTGCGTCTCACTCAGCCCCATGACGTCGCCCGATCCGTCAACGATCTCGCGCGCGAGCCAAGCCGCCTGCGAGAGAACGTGCGTCGCGTAAAATGCTGCCGTTGCCATCTTGGCGCGATAGAACTCCGCCTCCGAGTCCCCGGCGGCGATCTTCTCGGCGGAAATTTGAGCGGCGCGCGCCATCTGCCAGCCGCCGGCCACGACGCCCCACAGCCGTAAGTATGGAACCGAGCACGCAAAGGCCTTATTCAGATCGCCCATCGCGTTCATGCCGATCCACTGCGACGTTTCGTTGAGCGTTGCCAGCGCCTTTCCGAGCAATTCGCCGATCCGCTTCACCGTTGCATCGGAATGTGCGGCGCATTCTTTCGCGACGGATTCCATCTTCTTGCCGACGCTCATCGCGGTCGCGCCCATGTCGCGCAGGAGCTTCCGGCCGATCAAGTCGAGCGATTGGATGCCGGTCGTGCCTTCATAGATCGTAATGATGCGAACGTCGCGGTATTGTTGCGCGATTCCCGTCTCTTCGATATACCCCATCCCTCCGAAGACTTGCAGCGCGGTGGAACACAGCTCGACCGCGCTCTCCGTGCACCAGCCTTTGACGACGGGGATCATGAACTCGACGAACGCCTTGTGTTCTTTGCGAACCTTCTCGTCGGGATGACGCGCGGCGTAATCGAGCGACGCCGCGGTGACGTACGCAAGCCCGCGCATCGCTTCTATGGTCGCTTTTTGGGTCATTAGCATTCGCCGCACGTCGGGATGCTTGACGATCGCCTCGGCCGCGCGCGAGCCGGGCTTGAGATCGCGGCCCTGCACTCGCTCCTTGGCATACTCGAGCGAGCTCTGGTACGCGCGGTCGGCGAGCGCAATTCCTTGAACGCCGACGGAGAAACGCGCGGCGTTCATCATGATGAACATGTACTCGAGCCCGCGGTTGGGCTCGCCGACGAGGTAGCCAATGGCCCCCTGTCCCTTCTCGCCGTAGTTGAGAGTGCACGTCGGGTTGCCGTTGATGCCGAGCTTGTGCTCGATGCTGGCGCAGACGACGTCGTTGCGTTCGCCTAACGAGCCGTCCGTACCGACGAGAATCTTGGGCACGATAAACAGCGAAATCCCTTTCGTCCCTTCCGGTGCGTCAGGCAGCCGCGCGAGGACGAGATGGATGATGTTTTCGGCCATGTCGTGCTCGCCGAAGGTGATGAAAATTTTCGTTCCGGTGATGCGGTGATGGTCGCCTTCGGGGATCGCGCGCGCGCGCACTTGCGCGAGATCCGAGCCGGCCTGCGGCTCCGTGAGGCACATCGTGCCCGTCCACTTTCCGGAAACGAGGTTAGGAATGAAGCGCTGCTTCTGCTCGTCGGAACCCACGAGCTCGATCGCCTCGATCGCTCCTTGATTGAGCAGCGGGCCGTTCGCGAACCCGATGTTTGCCGCGTTCCACATCTCGAGCGTAGGGCCGAGCAGAATCTGGGGAAGCGCCTGTCCCCCATACTCCGACGGCACCGGAAGACCGATCCAGCCGGCGTCCGCGAACTTTTTGTACGCATCCTTAAATCCGGGAGGCGTCGTGACGTCGCCGTTATTCCATGAGCATCCGACCTTGTCGCCGACGCGATTGAGCGGGTCGAGCACCCCGGCCGCAAAGTCCGCCGCTTCCTCGAGGATAGAGTCGAGCACGTCGAGCGTCTCCTCACAACCGGGCAGCGCACCGATCTGCTCGATGCCGGCTAACTCGCGCAGGGCGAACTGCATATCGCGCAGGGGGGCTCGGTAGACGCTCATCTCGATCTCCTGTTTAAAAGCGTGTTGCACTTCGCGGAACACTTCGGCGTTTCGCTATCGCCGCGTGGACTTCGCCCTCGGGACTTCAGCTCCACGCCCCCACGCTGACTATCGCCGCGTGGGCCCCCACTACTGCCGCGTGGGCCCCCACTACTGCGGCGCATATTGTGCTTTGAGCGGACGCCACCTGGCTTCGTTGGCGCGATACCACTCAACCGTTCCCGCGAGGCCCTCTTCGAACGGCATCCGTGGCTTCCACCCCAGCGCGCGCACTTTGGCTGAGTT
>JAFAHB010000043.1 GCA_019237435.1 Vulcanimicrobiota bacterium | reverse complement strand
CCGGTTGGTCAGCTTCCACTCCCCAATCATCTGCGCGGGCAGGCTCTCTCAGGCGATTACGGCGTCCTGCAATCGTTTGTCGTCAACGTTCAAAATCCAACGAGCGCACCGCAGTCGATCGCGATTTACGAAAATCCTCGCGGCGGCCGCGCTACCGGTACGTATTTGATTGACGGTGTCCTCGTTCAATCGCACCAAGTTCCACCGTACTCGCGCTATAAAGTGCGTCAGTATATCGTGCCTGCGCACGGTTTCGTCCGCGTGACGATCGTGACCATGCCGGAAGCCGGTTCGAGTCTGCCGTTGCGCTTGGTGTTCGCACCCGACGACGGAAGCGTTTCGCCCGGCGCGTCCGGTTCACCGATTTACTGAGACGTACACGCTTTCGATTTGCCCGGCGCTCGTCGCCCATGCGAAGCGCGCGATTGCGCGATCTCGGGCCGCCGCAGCTCGGGCATCGTCATCGCCGCGCAACGCCGGCGCCAGCGCCTCCGCCCAGGCATCCGCATCGACGGCGTCGACGACGCGCGCGTCCATACCCGCGACTTCGGGCAGCGAGCTGGAATTAGATACGACGCACGGAACGCCCGCGCAAAGCGCCTGCGCGGCGGCATAACCGAAGCCTTCGTAGCGCGACGGCACCGCCGCGACCGCGCTGCGGCGGTAGAGCTCGAGCAGGTCCGCGCGGGGAATGTATCCCGGCATCTCGACCCGATCGGCGACCTGCAGGCGGCGCGCGAGTTCGGCACACTCGCGCGCGTACTCCGTCTGCGGTCCGATTGCGACCAGCTGCGTGCCGGTTAAACGCGGGAGCGCGCGCACGAGCACCTCGAGATTCTTACGCCGCTCGATGGTACCGACGACCAGAATCGTTCGACCGTCACCGGTCGTACGCTTGAGGTTGCAAAAGTCTGCTGCGACTCCGGGATAAACCACCACGATCCGTTGAGGATCGAGATCGTTGGTCAGGCGCAGCAGCTCGTCGCGCGAGAAGGCCGAGTCGACGATGATTCGCGCGGCGCGGCGATATTGGCGCAACGAAAAGCGCCCAAAATAATAGCGCGCGTAAGGCGGTGCATGAGCTTGGGCCTCGTGCCAAGCCAAATCGTGCACGGTCACGACGATCGGCAGGCCGGCAAATCGTGGCATGGTCCCGGCTGCGCAATGAAGGAGAGCGGCTTGCGAGTCGCGAGCCCGCTTCGGTAAGAGGAATTGATCCCAAACGACGCGGCGGTCGAACCTCCATGGATCGAGCGACGGCTGCCGAAGCTCGGCGACGTCGAGCCCGCGAACGCGCAGCGCGTCTGCTAGCCCTCGAACGTACTCGCCGATTCCCGTCGCGGTTCCGACCGTCAGTTGCGCGTCAAGCGCAACCTTCATCGCAAGTCGCGCTCCAGGGCGCGAACCATAAGGGAGTTCGGATCGAGCCTGCGTGCTCGCTGCAAGTCGAGTACGGCCGTCGAGCGATCGCCATTCTCCCATGCGATGACGCCAAGCCCCGCGACGGCATCCGCGCTGCCGGGATCGAGATTTGCGGCGCGTTTGAAGAGCTGCTGCGCGCGAGTGCGATCGTCCAGTAAGTTGGCCTGATTTGCCGCCTCGACCGCGTATCGCTCCGAGAGCGGCGCCACGCCGGCGGCGGCTTCGAAATCACTCAGCCCCGTGCGTAGCCACGCTCGCTGCAACGCGCTGCCCGGAACTTGCCGCCACGCTTTTCGGTTCGCCAGACGTCCCATCTGCCAATACGATTCGGCGACGGCGTCGGGATGCGTCCCACTTTGAGCAAGACGCGCGGCGAGCAACGCTTCAAGCGCGTATCCTTCGGCCGGATCGCGCGTCGCCAGCTTCTGCGCGGCGGCTTCGACCGCACTCGGATCGGGCGCGGCAAGGAAATATTCGTTTGCGAGGGCGGACTGACCGCGCAGTAGCGCCACGCGCGCCAGTAACTCGTCGCGCACGGGCGACGCGGGCAGCCGTACCGCGTAGCGCTCGGCGCCGTCGGCATCGCCGCGTTCGAGCGCGGCGCGCGCCAAAGTGCTCTCAACATACGTCGCCGGCGCTACGCGGTCGAGGACCCGATAAACCGAAAGACCAAAGCGCGGAGAGATCATGCGCGGGACGGTGTTGGGGGCCGCCGCATCTCAGCTCAAGCCGTCGGAAGCGAGTTGTACGGCACCGAGCGCGACGGTGGTCGCAATAACCGCCGCGCCGATGGCAAATCGGAAGAAGCCGTAGCGCCGCGGAGTCAGCCTCGACTCAACGTCGGCGGCCTGCGGCGCCCTAAAACTTGACGGTAAAGTTTACGTCCTCGCGGGTCTGAGTCTGTCCGTTGATTGAAAGGGTGCTGTCCTGTAACCGATCTTGATACGCACCGATGGAAAGCGAGCTCGAGATGCGCGGAATCGTGAACGTCAAGTTTCCGCCGTACGAGTTGTTGATCGCGTCCAGGTTGAGCAGACCCGGCATGCCATACGCGCCGTACAGGTGCTGCGCGTCATAGTTCAGATTGAGCGTAAGACCGCGCACGACCGGAACCGAGAAGCCGGCGCCAAGCGAAAGCCGGTTGATATCGGCGTAGTTCGGAACGACAAGCGGCACGCCCAGGCCGGGAAGCTGCCAGCCCTCTCCCGCGTCGGACGCCAAAGACGCTTGCCCGTTGCCGGGTCCGACGTGATCGTATTCTGTTGAAAGATTGAGGTTCACGTTGCGTTTGCCGGCGCGCACGTCGAGGTGTGCGGCGGCGCCGTACGACGGATCGTCGAAAGCGGGTTGCGCCGCACCGGCTTGCGTCTGTTGCCCAAACCGTAACGCGCCGATTTGCGTCTGAACCGGCGTAAACTCCGTTGCGATGATTTGCGGCGGTGCGAAGGCGAGCGTGCCCGGCGCGGGCGAGATCGACGGCGTAGGCGGCACGGGTTGATACGCTGCGGTGAAATGCGCGGTTGGCGGCACGAGCGTCGTGTAGTCATCGGGCGAACCGGGCGGCATTGAGAAGTGAACGATGCCGGCCGGCGCGTCGAAGGCAGGCGAGCTTGTAAATGACGCTGCCGGCTCGCCGCTGATATCGCGCAGGGCGAACTGATCTTCTCCGAATGCGGCGATGCCTGCCGGCTCCTCCACCTTCGCCGGGGTCTGCGGGCGGGCGCCCAACGCAAGGTCGCGCAGCGGCGACTCGCTGGTTCGATCGCCGCGCACGGCCGCAAACGACGCGCGTGAATCCGACGTTTCTCCGAAAAGCCTCAGCATCAATTGCGAACCGAGATCGAAGCGGTCGTGCTCCGGAAGAGCGACCGCTCGGCCCATCGCAGAACCAAGCAGCAGCATTAGAGCTGCGCTTGCGACGACGCCAACGACCCGACGCACTCAACCTCCGTCAACGACGCACGTGCCCGCGAGAATGCGATACTAGACCAGACGCAACGCGGGGATTGTTAGCTTGGAGGTCGAGCCTCTGCTCCCCTTGCGAGAAAACGCCGAGCGATCAGAATTGCCGCGTAGTCGTCGATCGGCCGACCCGGTACCTGAAGCCCCACCGGCAGCAATCGGCGCCAGCCGCGCGGCGGGTGCTCGGCAAAGTATAGACCTCTTGCCCCCCGGCTTGTCTCGAACTCGTCGACCAAGTGAATCGGCAGCCCGAGATCGCCCAGGGTCTCGCGTACGTGACGCGCATTCGTGCCGCGACCCAATGCAATGGCAGCGACCGGCCGGCCGGCAGCCAAGTCGGCCAGCCGGGCCGGCAGCCGATCGATCGGCTCCACTCCGGCCGTGATGACGGCTCCCGTCATCTCCAGAAGCGCGTATCCGGCCTTGTTCCGGCCGGGGTCCACGCCGATCACTGCGTCGGCCTGCCTCACGGCTGCGCGGTGAGGACGATGACGATGGGAATGCCGCCCACGTGCGGATAGAAATCTTCGCCCGCGAAGGCCGTCAGGAGATAGGTACCGGACTTGGAAATCCGCTCTTGCATCTGTTGCGCATCGGGGATGAGCTGAACGGGCTGAATATCGGAGAGAAACGGCGGCAGATGCAGGCGCCGGGCCGTGAGCGAGACCAAGTTTTCTAACTGAATCAAGGCAATGTTGATGCTCGCTCCGCTTCGCCCCGGAATCACCAGCTGCGCGATGACTTGACCTTTCCGAAAGTAGCGCACGTCCTGCGTCACGTTAATCGCGAAATGTATCTGATCGTTTTCGAAGAGGTTTTGGTCCGAGGCGATCGTGAGCATCACGTTCGCTTGCGAAAGCGCCGCAGCGGTTGTCAGATCGTCCGCGAGCCCCCGAAGCTTCTTATCGGCATCGGGTGGTATCGCGTATGGTTTCAGCCCCAGGCGCGGGTAGGTCGCGTTAACGTACTTGACGGCGAAGAAGTAGTAATCTCGAATGGTCGAAAGGCGTCTCGAAGCCGCCGTAGCCTGCGGAATGACGCGATAGAAGGGCACCATCAACGTATCGACGGGTAAGACCAGCCGCCCCGTATTGACTTTTGCCTCGAGGTCGCGCTGACGCGACTGCAACTCGCCGATCTGCGCGTTGAGCGAAGCAAGCTTGAAGAACGCCGTTTTCACCTCTTCGGATGCAAAGATTGCAGCGAGAGTCACCACGAGCGCGATGATCATCCCGGTAGCGATCGCAACGATCGTTGAGGTGTACCGCGGCCGGATTCCGAAAAGACTCAAGCGTCTGCGGCCGACCTGATGACCGACTCGATCGCCGACATAGGCGACCGCTCCGGCAAGCGCCATTACGGCGGCCAGATTTCCGATGCCGCGAACGATCTCGACGAGATTCAAACGACGGCAGCCCGCCGCAACCGGCTTAGACCGATCGCCGTAAACAGAATATTGGGAACCCAGGCCCAAAGCACCGCCAACGCTACGAATGCCTCAGCGGCAAACGAGCATATGGTCATCACGACGTAATAGACGAAAACGATCGCCAGCGAGAGGCCGAAGCCCAAGCTCGCGCTGCTTCCGGACCGGATCGCACGCAATCCAAACGGAATCGCAATCAAAATGAAGACGAAGCACGCAAACGGTCTCGCCAGCTTCTCTTGATACGTCGTCACGTACTTGCGGTACTCGTTTTCCGTTAACTGGCCCGAGCGAACGACCTCCGCAATCTCGTTCCGGCTCATGTTTTCGGGGTCGTCATTGCTCATTCGTTTCATCAAGTCCGTTGGCTTCTCGCCGATTTCGACCTCCTGTTGCGGGACGTTAGGCTCCGACAACGTGGTGCCGTCGGGGTTGAAGCGGTAAACGCTTGCATTTTGAAGCGTCCATTTGTCAGCCGTGAATTCGGCGCGATCGGCGAAGACGATTTGGCGCGGATCGTTGTGGTTGTCGTACTGAATCAGGGTCACGTGCAACAGCGCACGCGAGTTTGGCTGGTATGCGGTTGCAATCGTGACCTGCCGTCCGCCGCCCGGAAGCGGCGCGGAAACGGTCAGGTCGCGATTGAAGGCGCTGACGTGATTGATCACGGTGTCCTCAATGGCGGTCAGCTGATCGTTTGCGTATGGCACCAGCGCCTCCTGAATGAAATACGTTACGACCGACATCACTATGCCTACGGCAAGCAACGGAGTGACGATGCGCGCAAACGTAATGCCGGCGGCCTTCAATGCAGTGATCTCGCTCTCCCCAGAGAGCCGCTGCACCGCCAGCAGCGTCCCGAGCAGCAACGCCATGGGAATGACCAGTACGATGTCTGCCGGCAACGACCAGGCGAAAACGAGCAGTGCGGCCCACAACGGCGCATGCTCGTTGCTGACCAGCTTGGCGATGTTGATGAGCTCGGTCGCGGCAAAAATCAGCATGAACGCCGCCAATCCAAAGACGAACGGCCCCGCCAGCTCACTCAGCATATATCGATCGAGAATTGTAAACTTCATGCGTTGGCTAATCACAAACTCGCAGACGCGCCACACGTGCCGCTTCGGGCCGCTCGTCGCTCCACATCCGTGTTCCGCTCCTGCTGCACCGCGCTCGCGCCACCTCTTGAGGACAATTTTGACCTCCTGTCAATGGCGCTCGCGTCAGAGCCCCTCTGCAACACGTGTGGCGCGTCGGCTCGTACTGATCATCCAGCGTTCTTATAAACGGAAACCTTCGCCGAGATAGAATTGGCGCGCGATCGGCGAATCCAGAACTTCTTGCGCGGAACCGGAGACCTCAATTCTGCCGTTGTTGAGGATGTACGCGCGATCGACGATCGCGAGCGTTTCTCGGACTTGATGGTCGGTAATCAAGATGCCCAATCCGCGATCGCGCAGCTGACGAATCATAGCCTGAATGTCGGCGACGGCGATCGGATCGATTCCGGTGAACGGTTCGTCGAGCAGAAGGAAGTCGGGTTCGGTCGCAATCGCGCGCGCGATCTCGACCCGACGCCGCTCGCCGCCGGAGAGCGAATCGCCGCGCGCGTCGACGAAACGCGAGAGGCCGAATTCTTCGAGCAGGTCGGGGAGCCGCCGCTCTTGCTCGCGGCGCGGTACGCCGTTCATCTCCCAGATCAGCCGTATGTTGTCGCCGACCGAGAGCTTCCGGAAGATCGAATTTTCCTGCGCGAGGTAGCCGATGCCCGAGCGCGCCCGGCGATACATCGGGAAGTCGGTGAGATCCGTCGCGGCACCCTCGCGTTCGAGCGCGACGCGTCCGGCGTCGGGTTTGACGAGCCCGACCACCATGTAGAAGGTCGTCGTCTTCCCGGCGCCGTTGGGGCCGAGCAACCCGACCACTTCGCCCGTCTCGACGCTGGCGCTGACGCCGTCGAC
>JAFAHB010000281.1 GCA_019237435.1 Vulcanimicrobiota bacterium | reverse complement strand
TATCGAGATCGAGCGATTGTTCGCCGCGCCAATCGTCGCTTGGCGGCGGCTCGGGCGGAAGCGGCGACGAATTACCTTCCTGGTTGACGATGCGCAGGCACTTCACACACGCCTTCAATCCCATCGTCTTGCGAAAGACGTCGAGGTCCGTCGCCGCATGCTTGTATCCGTACGCGTCGACGATGACCACGGTCTTCAGAAAACCGCCGTGTATCGAGGGAGTCACATACGCCTGCTGCAAATCGACCGGGCAGTAGCCTTGCGAAAATGGGCAGCTCTCGGTATCGCCGCGCACTTGCGCCTGCGAAACCTGGAGGTTCGGCATCACGTCGGTTCGCACCATCGCGAAGCACTGCATCTGCTCCGGCGTGCCGGGTGTCGAGCAGAGCGATCGCACCGGATTGACGGTCAGAAACGGCACGTCGCCGTCGCCGCTCTGCGGCAACGCCCCCGTCGCCGGCATCAGCGATCGGTTGATCCCGCCGCCCGAGCATGCCGCAAGCGCAACGAGCGCCAATAGCGGTAACGATTGAATGATTCCGCGGTTCATCAAGACCTCCCAACCAATAACGGGGCGGCCGCCGCCGCCGTTCCCGCGTAAGGCCGAACTTTCGCATGCGCCTCGGCTTTAACCTTATTCGATGCCGGGTTTCGACGCCGGTCGGGAGCGATTTGTTGATCGTAGGCAACGGTGAGACGATCGTTGCCGCGGGCTTTGTGCCTCGACTGCGGTCGCGATCTCGCAAAGCGAGCGACGCTTTGCTCGCCGAAGCCGCCGCTCAGGTTGGGGCGTACTTTGCGTGCAAGCTGAAGCGATTCAATCTCCCGCTCGCGTTTGCCGGGACGGCGTTTCAAAACGCGGTTTGGCAGGCGGTGGCCAAGTTGGAGTTTGGCGAATTCGTTTCGTACGCCGACGTTGCGCGCGCCGTCGGGAAACCTCTCGCGCATCGCGGCGTTGCCGCCGCGATGGCGTCGACCCCCATCGACTTGTTCGTGCCGGCACATCGCGTTCTCGGCGCCGACGGACGCGTCAAAGGCGCCGGTCCGCAGTCGGTGCGATCTCGTCTCGTCGAATTCGAACTCGCTCATTCGAACCAGGCGCGTACTCCGCGTTTTGCAGTGTCTCTTCGAAGAAGCGGGCGTGATAGGCGATGATGTCGTCGACGAACGGAAACTGCGGATGCCGGCGTTTCGCGCCGACGCGGTAACGCGCTGCCTGCCCTTCGAGGATCTGCCACTTTGTCATCAGCGGAAAGGCCGCGCTCACCATCCGCCGCGGATCGGCTTGCAGCTCGGGGTCGACGAAAAGCTGCGGAGGCAGCGACGTAAGCATCGTTTCAATTTGCGTTATCGCCTCCTCGAGGGTAAACGAGTCGTTCCGGCCATCGAGCCATTGACCGAGAAGCTGGCTCGCGGTCACCGGCCGGATCGCCGCGAGAGTTCGTCTCAAGCGCGTCATCCACGGTTCGGGGCCTTCGGGCAGCCGCTCGATGCGATAGAGCATCGAGAACCTGGTGGATACGAACGGATCGTAGCTCACGCCGGCCAGGTAAATCGTCGCAAGCGGAGCGAGCCGCTCGATCACGCCGCGCATCGGCATCATGCGGCCGTCGGTCGTGTAGTGTCCTTCAGGGGTGAGATAGAACGTCGCGCCGCGCCGCAGGGTGTCTTCCATCCGAGCAAGATCGCCTTCGAGGAAGCGACGCGTTTCGTCGAGGATCTCGCGCCGGTACGGCTCCCGCACGGTCGTGACCCTGACGACTTCGTGCGCGGTTGCAAAGAGCTCGTTTCGCCAAAGGTCGGCGCTCGTCGTACCGGCGGGAAAACGCGCAGCAACCCGATCGTCGAAAATGTCGCTGAGCGCAAGCACGCCGTGGTGGCGCTGCGCCGTCCATGCAAAAGCGGCGATAGCGCGCGAGCCGAGCTCGTTCTCCAGCGGAAGCATACCTAGCGAAACGAAGAGCTGACCGGCGTTGACGCGACGCAGCCAGAACCGCAGCCAGTGGATGCGCGTCGCGAGAAATCCTGGTTCGTACATACGTCGCGAACTTGCCGTGAATATCGGATGGCGCCAGGGTCCGCTCTCGGCCGTGGTCGTCGCAACGATCGCCATTGACTCGAAATCGTGCTGATGATTGGCGACGATGAGCGTCGGCCCGCGGCGTCGAGGAACCTTACCCCAGTGGCGAACCCGGTACGCCGTGTGATCCCAGAGATAGTTCGCGATCACGGCCGTTGCGCGAAGGGGAACGGCCCACATCGACGAGATCGGCCGCCGGCCCGTGCGCAGCACGGCTAGCGATGCAAGTGCAAAGCTGAAGCCCGAGAGTCCGAAAAGGGCTTGATACCCGGCACGTGTTCCGTGGAAAATGCCGATAAGCCAACCGCCGGCCACGGGTGCAATCACGTTCGGCACGCTGGTAGCGATCCCCCAAAGTCCGAAATCACGCCCGACGTCGCGGAGATTTGGAATCGCATCCATTGCCATTGCCCAGCCGCTCGAAACGACACCTCCGAAGCCGACGCCGAAAAGGACCGCGAAGGGAAGCATCCAGCGCACTTCCGGCGCGATCGCAAAACCGATGGTCGCCGCGGTCATCGAGCCTCCGGCCAGCGCGGTAACGATCTTGCGCGGCGCACGATCGGAGAGCAGACCCAAAACGACGCTGGAAAGCACCGCTCCTCCTATTGTAGCGAACGCATACAGCGCCGTACCTGCCGATGGATTCGTCGCTCTCAGCACGTCGCGGAAATAGAAAAGCACGAACGTTTGCAGTAGCGTAAAACCGAAAAAGACGAGCATCCGAGCGGCGAAAACGATGGCGAAGTCGTGCCAATCGCGCGTCCGGTCGTGCTCTTGCTCATCGGCATAGGCGCCTTCGCGCACTGCCAAGAGTGACGTCCCGCCGAGAGCCATCGCCGTGCCGGCCGCAAAAAAGGTCAGTTGCGGACTCGGCGCGAGTCCGGCAATGGCGAAGCCCACGATGCTGCCCGCAAGCGTCGCAACGCCTCGGATCCCCGAGACGATTCCCCAATACTGACGCGGTACGGACTCCGGCAGAATCACTTGGTACGCGCTCAATGCGACGTTCGAGCCCAGCGTCGCCATGACGACGAGAAAAGCGAATATCGGCAGGTTGTTCGCGTACGAGAGCCCCACCAGCGCAGCGACGTCGATTAGAATGCCGATCATGACGAACGACCGGCGCGAACCGCCGCGTCTGCGCCGCCGGTCGGAGAGCCAGCCGCTCATCGGAGGCACGATCATCGTCGCAAGCGCCGCGACGCTGGCAAGCGCGGCGAGCACGAACACGTGGTTTTCCGGTGCGAGCCGCACCGTCATCGCCGGTATCGCGATCGTGAGCAGCGCGGTATCTTGGAATGTGATCGGTACCCAGAGTAAGTTCAGCGCTACCCAGCCGCCGATGAGGCGCGCGCGCGAGGGACCGGTGGACACTACGAGCTATTGTTTGACGGCGTCGATGAGCACGATGCCGCGACCGCCAAAGTCCCGGAGCTCGTCGAGTGCGGCCACGGCGGCGCCGATCGGCGTATCGGGATTCGTCGCCTCGGTGATCGAGAATCCGGTTTGTTTCTTCGCCTGCGCGTCAATCGGATCGCGCAGCACGCTGGGCACGTGTTTGAAACGGCCGATCAGACCCAGCATCGGTCCCGCCTTCTCGTCGAGCGTCTGCGGATCGACGACCATCACGACCACGCCGTGACGTTTACCTTGTTCTTGGTTATCGAACGCCACGAAATCCACGCCGAGCTCGCGCGTGTGCGAGCGCACCGCTTCGACGCCGTTACCCGTGATGGCGACCTCGTATCCGGGCGGTGGATCGGCGGCAAGGCTCTGCAGCCAGGACTCGAGCGCCGGCATGTACGCTTGCGTTCCGGCAACGACGTCGTGACCGTCGTAGGTGCCCGCGCCTTCAGCGAGCACGGTGCTGTCGCCCATACCCGGGCGTTTCGAGATCGTCGTGCGCCACGAGCGCGCCGACAGGATCGCTGCGCCGCCGAAAAGCGGAAACGCGATTGGATCGGTTGCCTGCGGCGACGGGCCGGCAGTGCTCCCGCGACTTGAATTCGAACACGCGGCGACGATGGCCGCGGCCGCAAGCGCGGCCAGACGTAGACGCATCACCGGCGCCGATTCGAGGAGAAGGTCGGCACCCCCCGTAAGGCAGGAAGAGTGGCGCTGTCGTACGGTTCCTATCTCAAAGTCGATGAGCTGCTCGCATTGCAGCAACCGCTCTCGCAACCGGCGCATCACGACGAGACGCTCTTCATCATCATCCACCAAGTCTACGAGCTGTGGTTCAAGCAGCTTTTGCACGAGCTCGATGCCGTACTGGGCGCGCTCGACGACAACGACCTTCCGCGCGCGGCAAAGGTTTTTCATCGCATTCATACGATCCAGCGGCTCCTCGAGCAGCAGGTCGACATTCTCGAAACGATGGCGCCTCAGGAGTTCAATCAATTTCGCGACAACCTCAATCCCGCGAGCGGTTTTCAATCGGTACAATTCCGGGAGCTCGAGTTTGCCTGCGGCCTGCGGCGCACCGAGGTTCTG
>JAFAHB010000079.1 GCA_019237435.1 Vulcanimicrobiota bacterium | reverse complement strand
GTCTCGCTGCCCGGCGGCGGATGCTGCGAGGTCAGCTGCACGGGCGGCACGTTCGGTGGCGGCGGCGGTGCAGGCGGCCGCGGCGGCGGCATCGGCGGCGGCATGGGGTGCGCCATCGAGATCGCGACGACGCGCGTAGAGTCGTTGTAGTTCACATTCGCACCGAGCGACTGCGCGATGAAACGCAGTGGAACGTACGTTGTCGCACCGACGATGAACGGCGCGACGTCGAGAATCTGGGGCTGGCCGTTCACCGTCGCCTGCGTTGAACCGATCTGCAGCGAAACGGTCGTGCGATCTTTCGTCGCGTTGATCGTGCCGGAAGCGTACACGACGCCCGCACCGAGCCGCTCGAAAATGCTTCGCAGCGGTACGAACACGCGTCCAGCCCGCTCGATCGGTCCGGGATTGAGATAGAGAGGCTGGCCGTTGACCGTAACGGTGACCTGCTGCGCAAAGGCCGGAGCTGCGAGGCTCACGACGGCGAGCGCCAAGGCGAAAGCTGCGTTTCTCATGCTGCCAAAGTTAGCATCACGGCGGGCGGCCCCTCCCGCTCGTGGGTAAGAGGTTAGGATGGCCGACGGTAAGATCAATCCCACCAACTACGATGCGATTCCGGCGTACGCGGACGATCGGCGCGGCGAGTTCGTTCACGCGGTGATCGAAACGCCCGCCAAGACGCGACATAAGTACGCATTCGTGCCCAAATTCGGCATCTTCAAGCTCAAACAGACGCTCGCGGAAGGGCTAACGTGGCCCTACGATTATGGCTTCATTCCGCAAACGCTCGCCGACGACGGCGACCCCACCGACGTGATCGTCATTAGCGACACACCCACGTTTACCGGATGCCTTCTCGAAGTACGAATCGTCGGCGGAATCCTCCTCAAGAAGAACGGTGTCGTGAATAATCGGCTCGTCGCATGTCCGAAGAAACAGGCCGGCATCGCGCAAAAGACGGACGATTACGAAAAACTCTCCGACATTCCAAAAGAGATGATGGACGGCATCGAGCGATTTCTCGTCGAGTACTCGGAGCTCGAGGGCAATACGATCGAGTACTGCGGAACGTGTTCGCGGAAAAAGGCGTACGCGATGATCGACGAGGATCGCAAACGGCGCAAAAAGAGCTCTTGAGCTACCGGCGGGACGCCTAGCGGGAAAACCGCGGCGAACCTCAAAGGGGGACCACACCCAGACTCTTTTTTGCCTTGGAGGTTCGCGTGTTGCGCTTCAGCTTTAGGTCGGCGCTGGTTACCTGCGCCGCAGTTATCGCCGTCGGCCTCGCCGGCTGCTCGGGTACCCGGTCGCTTTTACCGGGCATGTCGCCCCAGACACTCAACTCAATGCGTTCCGGTCACCCTGCGGGACGAGTCGTCCGCTTGACGAGCCAGCCTCCGACGGGGATTCAGCTCGAATGGCTGATGACCGACGGCTCAATTCTCGCGCAGAGCTCGGCGAACTGGAACAACTTCTATCATTACGTTCCGGATGCGAAGGGAAACTATTCGGATGGAACCTGGAGCCAGGTTGGTTCCTTGCAATCCGGATACGGTCCAGACGCATCGTCATCCGACGTGCTCGCGGACGGCCGCTTCGTGATCATCGGCGGCGAGTACAACACGCCGGGCAACGGCTACGATCTGCAGCTCGTCAACCTCGGCGCGATCTACGATCCGATAAAGATGACCTTTACGCCGCTCGGCCATCCGCGGCGCTGGAAGTGGATCGGCGACTCGCCCTCGACAGTGGCCGCCGACGGACGCATGATCTTAGGCGACAAACTGCACAACTGGGACGCAGCGTTGAATCCGAAGACGCTGCGATGGGCTCATCTGAGCGACAAGGGCAAGTCGGATTTCAACGCCGAGGAGGGCTGGACGCTTCTACCCGACGGAACGATCCTCACCGCCGACGTCAAGAACGCGCCGAATTCGGAGATTTTCAATCCGACGACGGGCGGCTGGAAGACCGCGGGCTCGACGATCGTCGACCTGCACTCGCCGTCACCGTACGGATGCCTCCTGTATGGCCCCAACTTGTGCTACTATCCGCCCGGCGAAATCGGTCCGGCGATTTTGCGGCCCGATGGAACCGTCTTCTACACCGGATCGTACTCCAGCGGCTACGGTCCGGGGCATACGGCGGTCTATGACACCAAGACCGGCAAATGGACGCAAGGTCCCGACTTCCCCAACGGTGACAATGCCGGCGACAGCTTCGGCGTTCTCGAACCGAGCGGCAACGTCATGATCTTCGGCAGCAGCGGCACCATCTACGAATGGAACGGCACGACCTTCGTCGCGCTCAACGGCGTTTCGTACAGCGGACCGCCTCTGCTGCTTCCCACCGGCCAAGTACTGATGCTGGGCTACAGCGCCGTGCTCTACACCCCCTCAGGCTCTCCCAATCCGAGCTGGGCGCCGACGATCAAGTCGTATCCCTCGAGCGTTACGGCAGGCCAGACCTACAAAATTACCGGAAGGCAGTTCAACGGCATGGGCCAAGCGATGTCGTTCGGCGACGAGTATCAAAACCCGACGAACTATCCGCTCGTTCGAATAACGAACAACTCCACCGGCGACGTTTTCTATGCGCGCACGCACGATCACAGCACGATGGGCGTCCAAACCGGCTCGCAGAAGGTTTCGACGAACTTCGACGTGCCGAGCACGATTGAGAACGGCGCGAGCTCGCTCGTCGTCGTCGCCAACGGGATCTCATCGAAAGCGGTCAACGTGACGGTTTCGGGAGGCCGGCACCGCCGCTAGGTCGCGAACTATAGGGAAAAGGCGCCGGTCCGCGACGACGTGGACCGGCGCTTTCTTTTCGTAATCGGTAGTCGTCTCTTACTGAGGAGGAGGCTGTCCGCCGGTGATCGCGGTTGCGTAGAAGTTGTTGCCGTTCCAATAGCCGTGAGCGATGATCTGCCGTCCGACGGCGACGCGTCCCGTTGTTTGGTTGTTGAGCGCGGCCGAGTCGTCGATCACGACGTTGCCGTTCGTCTGCTGCAACGTCACGAGATGACCTTTGACCGACGTGATCGTGCCCGCCACGACGGCGTGTTTGTAGTTGGTGGTTGGGCAGTCGCCGTTTGGCGTCCAGACGTCGCCGTTCCAGGTGCCGCACGCCGTATCGACGTACGATGCGCCGGCCGCCGGCGCCGGGGGCGGGGGACCACCCGGAGGCGGAGGCGCGCCCTGGGCTATTGCCGCCGTTCCGATTCCAAGCATGCCTGCGAACGCTGTAAAAGAGATCAAGAGAGCTTTCATGGCTCCCTACGTTCCCATTGTTCGCCGCGCCAACCGCAAGCGAGCGGAAGATCTGGCGTTAGCGCCTCTTTTAAAGAAATCGCGAGAACCAAGCGCAGGCTAGATCGGCAACATTTTCAAGCGCTCCGGGCTCTTCGAAAAGATGCGTCGCGCCCGGAACGATGCTTAGCTCGCATCGAGCGGTGATCTGCGCGGCCGCCCGCCGATTGAGATCGATCACCACATGGTCCGCGCCGCCGACGATCAGTAACGTCGGAGAGCGCACCTGCGTCAAATGCGCGCCTGCGAGATCCGGACGTCCGCCTCGTGAAACGACGGCCCGAATATCGCTCGGCACGGTTGCGGCAGCGACGAGCGCGGCTGCCGCACCGGTACTGGCGCCAAAATATCCCAATCCAAAGCCGCGTAGATTCGCTTGCGCTGCCACCCACTGCGTCGCGCGCGCGAGCCGTCGCGCCAGCAATCCGATATCAAATCGAAACTCGGACGTCTGCCGGTCCGCCGCTTCTTCACGCGTGGTGAGCAGATCGAGCAAGAGCGATGCGATGCCGGACTCGGCTAACGCGTCGGCGACGAACGCATTCCGCGGACTCATACGGCTGCTGCCGCTGCCGTGGGCGAATAGAACGAGTCCCGAGGCCTGGGCGGGGAGCAGCTGCAAGGCCGAGGACGTAATTCCCGGCTCGAGTTGAACGTCAACCTCTTGCACGCGCACGATGCTACCCCGAAGATTACCGCGCCGCCCTCGGGGTGACACGCGCAGTGAAGAATGGAATTGCGGCGAGCTGAAGCAGCGTCGAGAAGACCACGAGTCCCGCGATTGAATGGTCCAACAGAATGCCGGCAACGACGCTGCCGGCAAACCATGCCGAGCCGAAGATGAGATCGTAGAGTCCGAAGCTCGTCGCGCGGCGCCGTCGCGCAAGAACGCTCGTGACGAGCGCCAGCAGCAACGCATCCTGCACGGCAGTTCCCACGCCCCAGAGTGCCACACCCGCGCCTGCGAGCGCGCCATGCCCTAGAAAAGCGAGCGGCGTGGCCGCCGCCGAGAGCGCGACCGCGAACGTAACGACGGCTTTGCCGACGCGATCGAAAAGCCGCCCAAGTATCGGCGCGGCGATCGCACCCACGGCCATCGCAACCGCAAACCAAACCGAGATGAGCGGCGCGGTCGCCACGTGATCGCGTTGAAACCGGAACGCGATCAGCGCGAAGTCGACGTACCCGGCTGCAACGAGCGTTCCCCCGATCGCATAACGGCGAAATGCAGGCGCATCGAGTATGCTGCGACCCGGTTCACTCTCGCCGCGTTGCGCAAACGGCAAGCCGACGGGTGTCGCAAACGCGAGCATCGTCAGCGTCGCCAATGCGGGAACTATGAGAAAGCCGAAAGCGTAACGGTATCCGCCGCGAGCCAGCGCCAGCGCGACAACGAGCGGCCCTACCGTCGCACCGATCTGATCCAGCAGCTCGTTGAGACCGAAAACCCGTCCGCTGCCGAGGAGCGTTCCGGCATTGGAAAGCATTGCCGTCGTTACCGGCTTTCGAATTCCGCGTCCGATGCGCTCGCCGATAACCAAACCCGCGGCTGCGGGCCAACTGCCCGTCAGCGCAAGCGCCGGCACGCAGAGCATGTTGATCGCGTATCCGACCCAAACGTCGAGCCAATAGAGCCCCGTGCGATCCGCTATAACGCCGGCGACGGACCGGATGGCATAACCGGCAAGCTCGCCGCCACCGGCGACGATGCCGACGATCGCACCGCTCGCGCCGAGATGGCCCAAGTACGCACCGACGATGCCGCGACCGCCCTCGTACGTAAAATCGGCGAATAGATTGACGATCCCGATGAGGAGGACGAAGCGCAACGCGCGCCCTACGCCCCTCCACTCCGCTCGGGGTGACGCGACGCGAGGGCTCAATGGGTGGTGTAGTGTTGCTTAACCCAG
>JAFAHB010000227.1 GCA_019237435.1 Vulcanimicrobiota bacterium | reverse complement strand
CTGGCGACGAGGTCCTATCCGAAGGTCGAGCGGTTCCTCGCGTGGCTCACCTTGATATTCCTGTGTTACGTCGCCAGTGCAATTTACGCGCGTCCCGATTGGGGATCCGTCCTACGAAATGTCGTGATGCCGCATTTCGAACTAACGCCGGCCACTCTGACCGGCGCGATTGCGCTGCTGGGAACGACGCTCACGAGCTACGTCTATTTCTGGGAATCGATCGAAGTTGCAGAACGGCGCCCGGGAATCGCGCGGTTACGGGCGGTGAAAGCCGACGCCGTCGTCGGCATGCTCGTCGCCGGCTCGAGCTTTCTCTTTATCCTCGTTGCAACGGCGGCGACGCTGGGCAAGCAACACGTCGTCGTGGAAACGGCCGCACAGGCTGCCCTGGCGCTGAAGCCGTTGGCCGGGCCATGGGATCAGGCGCTCTTCGCGGTCGGGCTCCTTGCGTCGGCGGCGATCGCGATACCCGTGATGGCGGCGACGAACGGTTACGTGATCGCTCAAACGTTCGGCCGGCGCGCGGGCTTAACGCTCGACGCGCACGAGGCTAAGATGTTTTACGGCAGCATCTATGCGTCGCTCGCGGTTGCAGCCGCGCTCGCGGTCCTTCCGATTCCGACGATATCGCTGCTCTATTGGGTCTCCGTTGCGGCAGGGCTGGCGACGCCGATAACGCTCGTTCTTACGATGCTGGTCGCGCGCGACCGGTCGACGATGCTTGGGAATCCGATTAGTCCTGCGCTGGCGTGCGCGGGCTGGGCGGTCACGGCGATCGTCACGCTGTCGTCGTTCGGATTCATCGTCTCGATGTTTATTGGATGATGTTGATGGCGCGCGCGCCGACGACCGCAATCGTTGTGAGCGACATGGCACTCTCCACGATCATGAGCAGCTTCGCGCGTGCCGTTAGCGGCTGAGCCTCAGTGGGGCTGAACGCCGTCGCCGTCATGAAGCCTAGGAAAAGATAATCCACGACGCCCGGACGCCAGCCGGGCCTGACCTCGTCGCCTGCATGCATTCCAGGAAAGTCGAAATCGGGATAAGGCGCTCTGCGCTTGCGCGCGTCGGGGCCGCCTCCGTCGATCAAGAAATACGTGAGCGCAAAAATCAAGACGTTATTGATCCAAATCGTCAGCGCCGTGTAGAAAAGCGTCGAGGGTTTTACCGCTTCAAAGACGAGCCGGTGGATGACTGTGTAAAGATTGACGGCATTATAACAAAGACCGAGTCCGGCGATGAACCAGAGGACGATCAGCTCGATACGATGCGAAAGCGTGGTGCGGGTCACCGCGGCAAGGATCATCGCGACAACCGCCAGCGCGAAGAACGATTCGACTACCCACGGAGACGCCAACCGATAACGATCGAGCCCATCCAGCGCGACGATAACAGCGAGAATGAGTGCGACGCCTGCGCGAGCCGAGTTACCGATGGCGGCTACTCGCTGCGCTCGCGCGTTCGCGCGTCGATTGCGTTGGCGAGCGGCTGAAGGATGAGATTGAAGAAGATAATTGCGACGGCGCCGATCACGGCTTCTTGCCAAAGACCGAATCCGGCCAGGGCGCCAACCGCCGCCGTCGCCCAGATGGTGGCGGCCGTGTTCAGGCCGGTGACGTTGACTCCCGACCGAAAGATAACGCCGCCGGCAATGAATCCCACGCCGGTGACGACGCCCGCAACGATGCGCGTCGTGTCGCCGGCTTTGAGAATTCCATCCAACAATGCAAAAAGCGCCGAACCGATGGCGACCAAGCTGCTGGTGTGCAATCCGGCCGCCCGCTGCCGCCATTGACGTTCGAAACCAATCGCGACACCGCAGCCGGCAGCGACTCCGAGTCGCGCTAGGAAATGGAGAAGCGTGAGATCGGCCGGTTGCATGGGATGTGCGTACGGGACACAGGCCGGGTCTTTCCTTCTCTGCTCATAATTGAGCGTTCGATCAGCCCGCGGCCAGTAGATCAAGATTTCATTATGCAACCTAACAGTGCATCGATCGCGCGAAGGCACAAGGGGTTAACCGGCGACCACGGCGCCGGTTTTCACTTCTCGGATAACGTTACAGCGGCGTTCTGACCTATAATGGGCCCCTACCGCCATAGGAAGGGAGAGCTCTACAAGCATGGCTGCAAAGAAGCCGAATATTTTGATTCTTTGGGGCGACGATATCGGGATCTGGAACATCAGCCGCTTTAGCCACGGCATGATGGGGTATCGAACCCCCAATATCGATCGGGTCGCCAACGAAGGCGGCCTTTTTACCGACTACTACTCGCAACAGAGTTGCACTGCCGGTCGAGCCTGTTTTATCACGGGGCAGAACCCAATCCGCACCGGCCTGACCAAGGTTGGCATGCCCGGCGCGACGGTGGGACTACAGCCGGAAGACCCGACGATTGCCGAATTGCTCAAGCCGCTTGGCTACACGACGGGTCAATTTGGAAAGAATCATCTCGGCGATCGCAACGAGTTCTTGCCGACCGTTCACGGCTTTGACGAATTCTTCGGCAACCTTTATCACCTCAATGCTGAAGAAGAACCCGAGCTGCCCGATTACCCGAAGATGCCGTGGTTTAAAGAACAGTTTGGGCCGCGCGGCGTGCTGCACTGTTGGGCGACGGATAAAGACGACACCACCGTGGACCCACGCTGGGGCAAAGTTGGAAAGCAGAAGATTACAGACACGGGCCCGCTCACCAAGAAGCGCATGGAGACGATCGACGAGGAAATTACCGCCGGCGCGCTGGAGTGGATTGAGAAGCAGGCTAAGGCAGATCAGCCGTTCTTCTGCTGGTATAACTCGACCGCGATGCATTTCCGTTCGCACGTCGCGCCGAAGAACATCGGCAAGAGTGGCCAGGATCCATATAGCGATCGCATGGTCGTGCACGACGAGCAGATCGGCATGATTCTCGACAAGCTCGACGAGCTAGGAATCGCCGACAACACGATCGTGATGTACTCGACCGACAACGGGCCTCAAAACGACACATGGCCCGACGGCGCAAATACTCCGTTCCGCGCGATGAAAGACACGAACTGGGAAGGCGGGTGGCGCGTACCGTCGTTCATTCGCTGGCCGGGCGTAATCAAGCCGGGATCGATCTACAACGGCATCGTCTCCCACATCGACATGTTCCCGACGCTGCTGGCCGCTGCGGGCAATCCGGACGTCACGGAGCAACTTCTCAAAGGCTGCACCGTTGGAGGGAAAAAGTTCAACGTCCATCTCGATGGATTCAATATGATCCCGTATTTCTCGGGCCAGGCGAAGGAAAGCCCAAGAAACCACATCGTCTATTTCAGCGACGATGGCGATATCATGGCCGTGCGAGTTGGCGATTATAAGTTCGAATTGGCGCTCCAACGTGCCGAGTCGACGAACGCGTGGGCTGAGCCGTTCGACAAGCTGCGCCTGCCCCATATCATGAATCTACGCCGCGACCCATTCGAGCGGGCCGACTTCAACTCAAACGTCTACTGGGATTGGGTAGTGGATCATGTGCCGCAGATGTACTTGATGCAGGCCGTCGTAGCTAAGGAGCTCGAGGACTTCGCGAAGTTTCCGCCGCGGCAGAAGCCTGCCTCGTTCAACTTGGACGCGATCGTCGCGCAGGCACAGACT
>JAFAHB010000026.1 GCA_019237435.1 Vulcanimicrobiota bacterium | reverse complement strand
ACGATCGTGGGCGCGGTGGCGGCCACCGCAAACGAGGTAAGCGCGCCGAAGACCAACGCCGTTAGAAATACACGAGAGCTTAGCATTACGGGAACCTCCTAAGACCCGCGGCTTCGGCGTTCGCTTGTCCGGTTCCGTCCTTTGTCCTTCGACTTCGCTCACTGCGTTCGCTCCGCTCAGGATGACAAGGGCTTACTTTGCGTGGGGCGCGGCGATTTGGCCGAGCAAGTCGGGCGAACCGGGAACTCGCTCGAGGTGCGGGTAGCGAATCCCACCGTGATAATCAAGCGACAACGTCTGATACCATCCGTTCTGCGTCACGATCAGCGAAATGGGCGCGTTCGAGTGCTGCGCGCGACGGAGCGCGTACTCGAGGACCTCGGGCGTAAACTGCTGGCCGTCTACCGCCAGCACGTGCATATCGGGCGCAAGTCCGGCGCGCCACGCGGGAGAACCGTCGCGGACATCTCTGACAACACCTTCGGACGAAAGATTGGCGCCGTAGGCATACCAGCCGATGACGTCTTGCTCGCCGCGGTGACCCGTGAGGAAATCGTTCGTCTTTTCCGTGTAGACGATTCGCCAGCCGGCGCGCGCGAGCTCGTCGCCGGGCGGATGCGTATCGACTTGGTACACGCGCTTCTCGAAAAAGTCGTGCCAGTCGTACGGCTCGACGTCGCCCAGCAAACTTTCGACTTGCGCGCGCGTGTACGTTTCGACGATCGGTCCGGTGACCGCGGGCGCGGTGAAACGATGGAGGAACGTGTCGAGCGAGCGCGCGCCGTGCGAGCGTTCGCGAATGATCGTGTCGACGTCAAGCCAGACGAGCTCGCCTTCGGAGTAAAAATCGCCCGAGCCGCGGCGGATTGCCGGATACGAACCGTGGGCTTCGTAGTAATAGGGCGCTCCGGTCGTCAGATCGATCAGCGGCGTCGTCGAACGCCCCGTTTCGTAATCAAGCTCGGCGTAGACCGAGGCGACGTACTCCGGGAACAGCTTCGGCGCACGGATTCCGGCGCGAAATGAGAGCACGTCGCCGAGATACTGATTCATGCCCTCGTAAATCCAAAGCAGATCGGTAAGCTGCGGCACTTGGAAATTCGGAGTCGTCAGGTCGGCGGGCCGCCGGTACTTGCCGTTCCACGAGTGCGAAAACTCATGCGTTATGAGGTCGCCGGAAGATAACGATTCATCAGGATCGGTGAGAAAGTCGGCCGAGGCGCGATCGTCGCTCGATTGGTGGTGCTCGATGCCCTGAAACTGAATTGTATCGCTGAGCGTGAGCAGGGCATGATAGTCGTTGAAGTGTCGCGAGCCGTACATCGCAAAGGTTTCGGCCGGGACCCGCTCGTACGCGCGCAGCAAGCTCGCGGGTATGCCGAGGTTTTGCGGAAAATCGGAAAACGCATCGAGTTCTACGAATGCCGTGCCCTCGCGCCAGAGCGTCCATTTTCGAACGTACCGTCCCATGTCGAGCGGCGAATCGACGAGCATATTGAGCGGGGCAACGGCAAAGTCCACGCGATTGCCTCCGGAGCCGGTTTCACGCAGCGCAGTCGCATATTGCCAGCCCGCGGGCAGCACGATCGACGGCTTGACGAAGTAGCCGTGCGAATCGACGCCGTCTTGATACAGCAAGGCGCGATTCCAGTTCAGCACTGCCACGGAATGCGTCGCCACGTCGTCGTCGGGGGCATTCATCAGTACGTCGAACGCAACGTCGATCGCTTGGACGTTTGGCGGAACGGTCACGTGAAACGCGTAGAGGTCGGTCGCGTCGCGGCGCCAATCGAGCGGCGCTCCGTTAGCCGAGATGCGCAGGGCCGCGAGGTCGTTGAGCGGGCCGGTCGGACCGTGCTCGCCGGGAATCCACTTCGGGTAGACGACCGTGAAGCGACCGGCGCCGGCGGGGATTCGCTCGCGAACCTCGATGAAGCCGTCACCCGCCCGCGAGGCGTCGAGGACGAGCGTCGCGGGCTGAGCCGGCGTGGCGTACGGGGTCGCCGCCACGAAGCTCGCGGCGGCAACGAGCGGTGCGAGCATGCTATGCGCTTCTCAACGCCGCAAGGCAGCCCTTTCCGCGCCCCGCCGGCAGGTCTGCCGCGCGCAGACCACCAAGAGGCCTTGCGTTCTTCACCATCCCCTCTTTCCAACGGAGGTCGCTATAACCACGTGAAGATCGTGGTGACGGTTAAGCTCGTTCCGGATCCGAACGCCGAAAAGCGAATCGACGCAGCCACCAAACGGCTGGTGCGCACCGGGGCAGAGACCGTGCTCAATCCCTACGACGAGTACGCGCTCGAAGCGGGACTTCAGCTCAAGGAACGCGCGGGCGGCGACTCGCGCGTCACGGTTTTTTCGATGGCGCCGGAGCCGCTGCGCGAAACGTTGCGCAAGGCGCTGGCGATGGGCGCTGACGATGCGGTGGTGCTCTCCGATCCGGGACTCCAGGGAAGCGACGTTTGGGCTACGGCTTACGCGGTCGCGGCCGCGTTGCGCAAGCTCGATTTCGACTTGCTGATCGTCGGCGGGCTAACCGACGACAGCAGCACGGGCGCGGTCCCCGGCGCGCTCGCCGAACACCTCGGCTTGCCGTGCGTGACCAACGCTCGCAAGGTGACCATCGCCGACGGCCGGCTTGAGATCGAGCGCGAGACCGATGTTGGCTATCAGACCGTTCGTTCGCCGCTCCCGGCGCTCTTGACGACCGCGCTAACCTTCGGTGAGCCGCGATATGCGTCGCTCAAGGGCATCATGGGAGCAAAGAAAAAGACGATCGCGACGACCTCGCTTGCGGAGCTCTCGCTGGACCTCGGCGTCGGCGAGAGCGGATCGAAAACTGAGCTGCGCAGCTTTGCGCCGCCGGCGCCGCGCGGTAAAGGGCGAATCGTCGAAGCCGGCGATGGCCCTGCCGGCGCCGCGGCGATCTTTGAGTTCCTTCAAGAAAAGAAGCTCATCTAAATGAAGAACGTCGTCGTCTTCGCCGAACAGCGCCAGGGCCACACTCGAAAAGTTACCTTCGAGCTTGCGACCGAAGCCCGCCGGATCGCCGACAGCCTCGGGGGGAAAGCGTACGCCGTAGCACTCGGACCCGGCGCGCCGAACGTCGCCGAAGAGCTGAAGAGTTATCCGCTCGACGCCGTCTACGTCAGCGACGATCCGAAGGTCGATGAGTTCTTGCTCGATCCGGTCGTGGATCATCTCGCAGCCGTAATCGGGAACGTTGGCCCGTCGCTCGTTCTCATTCCTAATACGCTCTCCGGACGCGACGTGGCGGGGCGATTGCTCGTACGGCTGGGAGCGGGCATCGTTGCCGACGTCGTGGAGGTGCGCGTCGAGGACGGCGCGGTCGTCTGCGTCTCTCCAAAGCTTGGCGGCGTCTTGATCACGCAATGCGCCCTTCGTCCCGCGGAGTATGGAATCGTGACGGTTCGGCCGAGCGCTTTCACGGCAGCC
>JAFAHB010000313.1 GCA_019237435.1 Vulcanimicrobiota bacterium | reverse complement strand
CCGGCGTCATTGTTGTACTCGCCTAGGTAAATCGGGACGCTCTTCGGAACGCCGGCGGCGTTCATCTCGGCGCGCAAACCGACTAGGATCTGCGCGAAATCGTCGACGGCATCGCCCAAGAGAAAGCCGTCGCTGTCTACGTTGTATTCGGGATAATAATGCAGTTCGACGAAGTCGAACGGTTGCGCGCGGCGCAGGACCACGTCGTTCCATGCGCGATCGGTGGGCACGTCGACGACGATTCCAACCGCGGCGCTCGCGTCGGCCTTTTTCATTGCGGGATAGTAGCCGTTGCGAACCGCATCGGCGTAGGTATACGGGTCGTGGGGATGCGCGTGCAGATCGTACTCCCACGAGCCGTAGACCTCGTTGCCAACGGTCCAGTACGAAACGCGGTAGCCGCGCTTCTTCGCGTACGCCGCCCACGCCGCGGCTTCGCCGGGCTCGCCGCCGGCGTTGCAGGAACGATTGCTTCCGTAGTTCAGCGTGATTGCAGCGTCGAGATTCAGAGGCCCCGCGACGCGGCTCATGAAGTGATCGAAGGTCGAACCGGGCGCGATGTAGCCGTAGTTGAAACAGAGCGAGCCACCGTTCTCCCAATGATAGACGTCGGATTCGGATCCGCCGGGGAAGCGTAGTAGATGAATTCCGGTTGCGTGCAGCGACGGGTTGACGAAGCGCTGTCGAAAGTCGTACCAGGTGTCGAGCGAAGCGCCGTACACGTCGGAAGAGACCGCCGCGCCACGCGAGCGCGCGTCAAGTTCGATGCGAGTGAGGGCGGCGGCACCGAAATCGGGCACCGCAATTTGGGAAGGCAGTCCCGTTGGAATGCTCCGGTTGCCACCGCATCCAACTACCGCGAGGATTGCAACCGCTGCGAGAGTTCCGGCGTATCGCATGATTTGAGCCCCTCGTGAGTATAACGCGGCATTGACCGAACGTACGTTCGCATGGTAAATTTGAGACCGTGGAGGTAAGGAGCGCGCGATGAGTTGGCTATCGCGTCTGCGCTCCTCGCTGAGCCGGGCGCGCGAGAGCTTTGCGGCTGTCACCCGGCTTGGCCGTCCTGAGCGTCCGCTGACGCCCGAATTCTGGGACGAGCTCGAGGAGACGCTCATTTTGGCCGACTTCGGCGTCCCGGCGACGCAGAAGATCATCACCGGTTTGCAGACCGTAGCCCGGCAGGAAGAATGGAAGACCGCCGATCAGCCTATCGCGCGTTTTCGTAAGGACGTCGAACGCTTTCTGACGCTGCCCGGCGCTCAGTTACGGTTGGACGAGAGGCCCGCGGTGATGCTCATCGTGGGCGTAAACGGCAGCGGCAAGACAACCACCATCGGCAAGCTTGCAGCCCGGCTTCGCAAAGAGCGGAAGCGAGTTCTGCTCGTCGCTGCCGATACGTTTCGCGCGGCCGCGACCGAGCAACTCGCGGTCTGGGCCGAGCGCAGCGACGCATCAGTCGTTCGTGGAAATGAGGGAGCCGATCCGGCATCGGTCGTCTTCGACGGGGTGGCGGCCGCGAAGGCGCGCGGCGTGGACGTGGTCCTGATCGACACGGCCGGCAGGCTGCAAACCAAGACGAATCTCATGGAAGAGCTCAAAAAAATGCGGCGGGTGATCGAGCGCGAGCTCGGTGAGCCGCCGGCAGAGACGTTGCTGGTCGTCGATGGAACGAACGGACAGAACGCGATTTCGCAAGCGAAGCTCTTTCATGCCGCTACCGAACTGACGGGCATCGTCATTACGAAGCTGGACTCGACGGCAAAAGGCGGCGTGCTGGTCGCAATCGTCGATGAATTGGAGATTCCGATCAAGTTCGTGGGACTGGGCGAAGGCTCCGATGATTTGCGTCCGTTCGTGCCGGCGGAATTCATCGACGCGCTTTTCGAGGACGAACAGAATGCCAGGCCCTTGGCACAGAGCCGTGAGAGCGTGATATAGCGGTGTCATCCCGAGCGGAGTCGAGGGATGGCTTGACAGAAAGGAATCAAATGGCAGTAGAAGACGAACGGCAGCTCGCCCTCACCAACGCGCTCGCGCAGATCGAGCGACAATTTGGTAAGGGCTCCATCATGCGGATGGGCGACTTTCAGGAGCGGATGGCATTTGAAATCATACCGTCCGGTTCGATCGCGCTCGACTTGGCGTTAGGTGTCGGTGGATTTCCGCGCGGCCGCATCGTCGAAATCTACGGGCCGGAGTCGAGCGGCAAGACGACCCTCGCGCTCCATGCGATCGCCGAAGCGCAAAAGACCGGTGGAACGGCCGCCTTCATCGACGTCGAGCATGCCCTCGATCCGAATTATGCAGCCGCGTTAGGCGTCGATCTCGACAATCTGCTCGTCTCACAGCCCGATACCGGCGAGCAGGCGCTGGAAATTGCGGAGATGCTGACGCGCAGCAACGCCGTCGACGTCGTCGTCGTGGACTCGGTGGCCGCGCTCGTCACGCGCGACGAGCTCGAAGGCGACATGGGCGACGCGCACGTCGGTTTGCAGGCGCGGTTGATGTCGCAGGCGCTGCGCAAGCTCACCGCCGCGATCTCGCGCAGCAAGACCGTAATGATTTTCATCAACCAGCTCCGCGAAAAGGTCGGCGTCATGTTCGGCAATCCCGAGACGACCTCGGGCGGCCGTGCGCTGAAGTTCTACGCCTCCGTACGGCTCGACGTGCGCAAACTCGAGACTATCAAGGTTGGCCAAGACGTCATCGGAACGCGCACGCGCGTGAAGGTGGTCAAGAATAAAGTCGCGCCGCCGTTTCGCCAGGCGGAGTTCGACATAACGTACGGTCATGGAATCTCGAAGATGGGTTCGATCCTCGACGTCGCGCTCGATCAGAACATCGTCGGCAAGAGCGGCTCGTGGTATACCTACGGTGAGCAACGCATCGGTCAAGGGCGCGAGAATGCCAAGGCATTCCTCGAAGAGCACGCCGAACTGGCAGCGGAGATCGAGGGTAAGATTCGCGACGCGCTCAGCGCAGCGGCCTCGAGCAACGGCAAAGCACCGGCACCCGTGTCATCCTGACCGAAGCAAGCTCCAACCCGTGTCATCCTGAGCGGAGCGCCTTGGGCGCGAAGTCGAAGGACGAAGGACGTAGCGCAGGTCGCGCGTACTCTGCTGCGCTTGCGTTCCTCGCGCGGCAGCGGTGTACCGAAGCACGCCTTTGGCAGCATCTCGAGCGCAAAGGTTTCGACGACGAAGCCGCGGGGGCGGCGATCGAGCGGTGTAAGCGCGACGGCTTTCTCGACGATCGCCTCTACGCGAGGCTTTACGTGGAACGCCGGCGCAAGCCCGTCGGCAACGACAGGCTCGTCGGCGAGCTGATACGCAAAGGAATCGACGGTGAAGCCGCCGTTGAAGCGGTCGCGGCTCTGGATGACGATGAAGGCTCGCGCTGCTGCGCGGCCTTCGAACGCCTGCTCGGCAAGAACCCTGCGATCGAGTATCCGTCCGCGGCGCGGCGGCTGGAGCGTCTCGGGTTCCCCGCCGCGACGATCTATCGCGTGCTGCGCGACCATGCCGCGCGCTTCGGGCCGCTGGCCGACATGGAGTGCATGTCTCAGTAAGCGACGCCGGCGGGCACTCTCTCAGCCATGGCCACGCAGACGATCCTGGTCGCCGAAGACGATGCCGCCGTCCGCGATTTGGTCGCCCACCATCTCGAGCGTGAAGGGTTCGCAGTCATCGGTGTCTCCGACGGCCACGGGGCGCTTCGCCGGGCGCGCGGTGCGGCCGATTTACTCATTCTGGATATCGGCTTGCCCGGCGTTTCCGGATTCGACGTCGTGCGCACGCTGCGGCGCGAGGAGCGCAGCGTGCCCATCGTGGTGCTGACGGCCCGCTGCGACGAGATCGATCGGGTGCTCGGCTTCGAGCTTGGCGCGGACGACTACATCGCCAAGCCGTTCTCGGCGCGCGAGTTGGTGGCTCGTGTAAAGTGCATTTTGCGCCGCAGCGGGCGCACCGTTCCACAAGCCGGACCGCTGCTGCGCTTCGGGCGCTTGGAGATCGACGCGAGCGCGCGCGAGGCCCGCGTTGACGGGGCGGACGTCAAGCTTAAACCTCGGGAGTTCGCCTTGCTGATGGAGCTTGCCGGCAACGCCGGCGTCGCGCTTTCGCGGGATTGGCTTTTGCAACGAGTCTGGGGTTTCGACTTCAGCGGCGACGAACGGACGATCGACGTGCACGTGCATCGCTTGCGCGCAAAGATCGAGGAACCGTGGAAACTTCCGCCGCTGCTGCTCACCGTGCATGGATTCGGTTACAAGTTCGCCCGAGGATAAATCCGCATCCCGAGCGGAGTCGAGGGGGGATCCCCGGATACCGCGCGCCGTGCTTGCGACGATTGGGCACGAGCTTCGCACGCCGCTAACGTCGATTCGGGGGTACATCGAGACGCTGCTCGAGGGGGAGTTCGATCCATCGACGGCGAGGCGCTTTTTGGAGACGGCTCGGCGCGAAGCGCTCCGGCTGGATCGGCTCGTCGACGGCATGCTCGAGTTCTCGCTGCTGGACCTCTCAACCGCGCACGATCGCGTTTGCAACATCGTCGAACAAATCCGCGCGACGATCGACATGCTCTCTCCCATGGCGGCATCGCGCTGCGTCACGATCCGTGCGCATCTACCGGAGTCGGCACTCGCGCGGGTTGACGGCGACGCTTGCGTTCACGCGCTGGCGAACCTCATCGAGAACGCGATCAAGCACGGCAACGAGCGTGGGACCATTGACGTGCGGTGCACGCGCGAAGAACCATTCGTTTCGATCGCGATC
>JAFAHB010000184.1 GCA_019237435.1 Vulcanimicrobiota bacterium | reverse complement strand
AAGGATCTGCGCCGCGCGCGCAACGCCGCGACGAACATCATCCCGACGTCCACCGGCGCCGCGAAGGCGCTCTACCTCACGATCCCCGAAGTGCAAGGCACGTTCGACGGCTTCGCGCTGCGCGTTCCCACGCCGACCGTTTCGATGATTTATCTCGTCGCTCAGACGAAGCGCCCGACCACCAAAGATGAGCTCAACGCGCTGCTGCGACGAGCGGCCGAAGGCGAGCTAGCCAAATACGTCGCCTACACGGAACAAGAGCTGGTCTCCAGCGATTTCAAGAAAAACCCGCACAGCTCGATCGTCGACGCGAAGCTCAATAACGCCAACGGCGACCTCGTACAGATCGCAGCCTGGTACGACAACGAGTGGGGCTACTCGTGCCGGCTCGCCGAGCTGGTCGCAATGGTGCTCAAAACGATCCCGGCAAACGTCTAAACGCAAGCCACGTGCCCTTCACGCGATTGATCGACCTCGACGTCGCGGGCAAGCGCGTGTTGGTGCGCGAGGACCTCAACGTGCCGCTATCCCCCCTCGACGAAGTTTATCCCGAGCGTAGTCGAGGGGCTCGGGGTGACACAGCAGAGATCCTGGATTATGCGCGGGTGGATGCGGCGATTCCAACGCTGCGCTGGCTGCACGAGCACCATGCGCGGACAATCGTCCTGTCGCATCTCGGCCGCCCCGACGGAAAGCCTGATCCGCGCTTCTCGCTACGGCCGGTCGCGCAAGCACTTTCCGACCGACTCGACATCGGCGTTCGCTTCGCCGACGATTGCGTGGGAGCGGTTGCCGAAAACGCCGTCGCCGAGCTGCGCGACGGCGACGTGCTGCTTTTGGAGAACGTGCGATTCCATGCGGAAGAGGAGCGCAACGATCCCGAGTTCGCCAAACACCTTGCACGGCTCGGCGAGCTCTACGTTGACGACGCCTTCGCGACCGCCCACCGCGCGCACGCATCGACCGAAGGGCTCGCGCATCTGCTTCCCAGCGCCGCCGGCTTTCTGATGGACGCGGAGCTCTCGGCGCTGTCGCGCCTGGTGGATCGCCCGGCGAAGCCGTTCGTCTGCGCGATCGGCGGGGCGAAGATCAAAGATAAGATCGGATTCTTGGAGCGGCTCGCCGAGCTGGTCGATGCATTCTGCATCGGCGGCGGTATGGCTAACACGCTGCTTGCCGCTTGCGGCGTCAACGTCGGCACGTCCCTACGCGACGACGACTTGGAGCCCGCCCGGCGCATCGCAGCGACTTTACGTCAAGAAAATGTCGCGCTGCACCTCCCCGGCGACGCGATCGTCGCGCCAAGCCTGGATGCGGAGAACGCCGCCCACGCGGTTCCGATCGCAAGCGTGGGCGACGAGATGATCCTCGACATCGGACCGCAGACGGCCCAACAGTATTCGCGCGTCATTGCAGGCGCAAAGACCATCGTTTTCAACGGTCCGATGGGCGTCTACGAGCGGCCTGCATTTCGTCATGGCACTCAAATCGTCGGCGAAGCGATCGCGCGCGCAACCGCTGCGGGCGCCCTTAGCGTCGTCGGAGGCGGCGACGCCGCAGCAGCGGCGCACATGCTCGGCTTCGCGGGGAAGATGACCTTCGTCTCCACGGGCGGCGGCGCGACGCTCGAATATTTAGAAGGAAAGACGCTCCCCGGAGTTGCCGCACTTGAACATTAGAACCATCATCGCCGGCAATTGGAAGATGCATAAGACGGAGGCGGAGACCGTCGCATTTCTCGACAGCTTCCTGCCAAAGGCCGTGGCGTTGCCGGCCGAAATCGAGATCGTCGTCGCGCCGCCGTTCACGTCGATTCCCGCCGCGGCGCTGCACACCAACGGCACGCGCGTGCGCCTTGGAGCACAAACGATGCATTGGGACCTCGCCGGCGCCTTCACCGGCGAGATCAGCGCCCCGATGTTGCGCGAGTTCGGGGTAACGCACGTGATCGTCGGCCACTCCGAGCGGCGCGCGTATTTCAACGA
Organism: Vulcanimicrobiota bacterium; assembly: GCA_019237435.1. Taxonomy (GTDB): domain Bacteria; phylum Vulcanimicrobiota; class Vulcanimicrobiia; order Vulcanimicrobiales; family Vulcanimicrobiaceae; genus Cybelea. The sequence continues at coordinate 208 of JAFAHB010000184.1, read as the reverse complement.
AACCAACCATACGGTGAACTTGAAGGTGCGTACCGCGCTCGCGCAAGGCCTGACTGCGATCGTTGCTGTCGGAGAAACGCTCGAGCAGCGCAAAAGCGGCAAGACTCACGATTACGTGATCGCGCAGACGCGAGCTGCGTTCGAAGGCGTTGAACGCGATGCCCTCGAGAGGGTCGTGATCGCTTACGAGCCGATTTGGGCAATCGGT
>JAFAHB010000070.1 GCA_019237435.1 Vulcanimicrobiota bacterium | reverse complement strand
GGTCGCAAAACCAAGCAGCGACAGGCGCTTGCGGCGATTTTCGAGCAGAGCGATCGCCCCTTGAGCGTTGACGAGCTATTGGAGGCCGCCTCTAGGCGTGTCGAAGGCCTTGGCGTCGCAACGGTTTATCGCGCCGTCGGCTCGCTGCTGGAAGCCGGAACGATCGAAGCGGTGGAGATTGCGGGCGAACCGACGCGATACGAACGCTCCGATAAGGGACATCACCACCACTTTCGATGCGAGAAGTGCGACCGCGTCTTCGACGTCGCCGGCTGTCTCGATAACGTGCGCAAGCTCGCGCCGCCCAAGTTTCGCGTCACGGAACACGCCGTCACGCTCTATGGGCTCTGCGCGGCCTGCGCACGCTAAGCGGCTACACCATCAGAACGGCGCGGTTAAGCGCAGCAAAATCGACCGGCTGTTGGCGATTTGCGTCGTATTGAAACCGTTGGCCACTTTAATGACGTATTGGTGGTTAAACAGGTTGAGGATCTGAAGGCTAAGCCCTAGGCCCTGATCTTCGCCCGACCTGCCCGGAGTCAGGTTGCGGCCGGCCGAGAAATCGAGCGTGGTATGCGCGGGCAGAGTTCCGTGCAAGTTCACGTTGGCGTCTTGGAACGCCACCGGAAAACCGCTGCCGTAATTCGCCTGCAACGTCGCATACCACAGCTTGTGCGATCCGAAGCGATGGGTATATGCCGCCGTAGAATCGACGGTCTGGCTGTGATCCTCGAGTGAGAGTTGCGCGGTGCACGAAATGCCGACGGGATTCGGAGGGAAGAGAAACTCGGAGCCGGATATGCACGCCGCGTACGATGCCGAAAGCGTCGCGGTTAGGAACCAGTAGTCGCCGCTGTACGGTTCCTGATCGAGAAGGCGCATTTCGAAGCCGTGGTTGATTCCGATCGCGTTGTTGTAGACTGCAAAAATCGGCGTATTGAAGAGTTGGGTCGTATCCAGAATGTTCACGACGCTCTTCTCGAATAAATTCGCCGACAGCGTAAAATGCGGATTGAACGAGAACGTGTCGCCCATCTCGAAATAGGCGTCGCTCTCGGGCTTGAGATCGTAGACCGGATGGGTCGACGTGCAGGCTTGTTGGGCCTGGAGCAGTACGCACGCCTGGCGAACGTCCTCGAGCAGCGGCGCCGCGTAGAATCGCCCGTAATAAACGTGTGCGACGTTCTTGCCGCCGTTCCACAAGCTGACGCCGATGCGCGGGCTGAGCTGCCAGCCGCTCGTGTAGCCCGTCGAATGATCGTAGCGCAAGCCGTAGCTCCAGATGACATACGGCGTTTCTTGCCAACGGTCTTCGCCGTAAATGCCGATCTGAGAACCTGCCTGAGCTTGCGGGGTCGTATATGCCGGGAAGTACGGCGTAGCCACCGTGCCGCTCGACTTGCAGTCGACGTAGTAGCACGCGAACTCTTGGTATGCCGTTGCGTTTTCGCGGTTGACGTCAACGCCGATCTTCCACGCGTGGTTTGCGGTCGCGCGGAAGTCCGATAGACGTAGACCGGTATAACTCGCGTACGTGCCTTGGTTCAGTCCAACGAGGTGGACGGTCTTTGCGCACGTCGGCGGACAGACGCTAAAATCCGGTTCGACGCCAAGAACGTCGAGCGGCAGATCGCCGTAGTAATCGATGCGCGTCGAGCGCCACCATGGAATTACTTGAAAAACGCCGTTTCCATCCTGCGAGGTCTGAGTCCAGTTCAGGTTGGAGAAGCGCTCGTATTCCAGTTGCGTATCGAGCGTGCCTGGAACGCTGACGACCGGATCCAGCGTATTGTTGGGATCGGTGTTAATCGGAATTTGGAACTGACTGAACTGATTCGAATAGTCGAACGCGAGCGTGCTGCGCGGCGTGAGCTGCGTGATGGCGCGGAAAAACTGGTCGCTGTTTGAGCTTGCGTCATTTTCCGGGACGTACGTCGGCGCATCTAAACCCCGGTTCGTCGTCTGGGCATTTGCGCTCAGAAAAAACTCGCTGGAACCGACGCGTGACACGACGTCGAACTCGCCGATGCCCTGTGCCTGATTGCCGAGGCCGCCGGTGATGCTTCCGTAGGTTCCCTGGGGAATGTCGGTGGGCCGATTGCTGATGATGTTCACGACGCCGCCCATGCGGTCCCCGCCGTATTCTGCGGGGATTGCGCCGGTGAGCAGCTCGATCGAATCGATAACCTTCGGATCGATGATCTCGGCAAAGTTGGACGTGGTCGCAAGCGGTAGCGGCGCGCCGTCGATGTTGTAGCTGACGCCGTGGAACCCGTTAATGACCGGCTCGTTATATGAGAACTGAACGACGCCCGGGAGCGTCTCGAGAAGACGGTCGAGGCTGTTGTTGACCGGCGAGGTTTGAATGCTCGTTCGACTGAGTTGATTGACCGACGGCGGATTCGCCTCGGCTCCGGCGTGCGCAGTCACGGCCGTCTGCGCGATCTCCCGAAGCTGTGTTGTGAGCGGAACATCGACGGTATAGACGCGACCGCTGGAGACATTGATGAGGACCTGGATTTCGTGCACGCCTTTGGCCTGGGCGACGAGCCGGTACGAACCGTACGGCACCAGCGGAAAGACGTACTCGCCCCGGGAGTTCGCCGTCGTTTTGAAGAGCGAGCCTTCGCCTTCGAGCGTGACGGTTGCACCCGGGGCGGGCTTGCCGTCGATCGTGATCTGCCCGCGGACGAGTCCGGTGGTTGCGGCCAAGGTCGGCGCTGCAACGCTGAATGCCAAGAATGCGGCGACGCCCGCCGCAATGATGCGGAACATAGATTCTCCGATCTGAAGAGAGTGCGGTTAAGGAGCGCTTACGCGCAGTTCAGAGCCGTGATCGGAGGAGGCCGCGCGAATCGGCGGCGCGTTACGAGGATTCGGCGAAGCGAAGGCCGGCGGCGAACTTGCCGCTTCCACGATGGCGCTCGCGGTGCAAAGGGTGGTGACCATATGGCAATGACGACGCTGGCGAGCACTCGAGCGAGGCCCGAGGCGAGTCTCAGGACGAGCCACGCCGCAGCGGCGAGCGCGAGGAGCGCGGCGATGGGCGGCGCGGCCGCGTGATGCGGTTCGAGCGCCTCCGAAGCGATGTAGCAGAGTGCCGCGGCCGCAAAGACCGCACCCAGCCCCGGCAGGCGTTCGCGAAGGCGAGCCGCCAAAACGCTGCCGTCCGCCGCGGCAGATTCACCCCAGGCAAGCGCGGCGAAGAAAACCAGGAGGCTGATGCCTCCGGCCAGGGTGAGCTGGACGATCAGCTCGTGGTAGGCTCCGCCCATGGCGTGCTCGCCGCCGTAGATCCCGGCATGGGCGGCTAGCGAGGCGAGCAAGCCGAGCGCGAGCGCGCCCGGAACCTTCCGCAGGGTCACGTGGGTCTTTTTCTAGGCGGCAGCAAGGGGAGACCTTGGGGCCGCGTCGTACGACCCTACCCCCTTGGCGCGAGTCGCCTTGGGGGGTATTTGACCCCGAAAGAAACTCTCGAAAATCATGAGCACGCGATCACTCGTCGAAAATGCGGACACCGTTAGCCTGGTCTGCGCACTTCTCGTGCGTTTTCCGGAGTTGGCCTCAATTCGCTGCGGCCCGACGGACCGCACGCTCCGCTTGACCTTTGCACTTCGCCAGCGCTTGGATAAGACGGCCCAACACGTGCTCGCGGAAGCCGTCGACGAGCACGTTCGCAGCTTCCTGGCTCTTTCTAAGGAAGAGCCCGCGGTGCTGCGCGTGGAGTGCGAAGGTGATCGATCGCTGACGTTCGTCCACGTGACGCGCGACTTCGAGAGTTTCTCGAAGGACGAGTTGGAGCTTCAGGTCGGATTCTTGCGCGACCGCTGCGGCGACGCGCTGGTTCGCAATCCGCATCCCGACGATCACCTCGACACGGATCCGGCGGCCGACGACGAAGCAGCCGTCTACGCGATCGAGGCGCTTCGCGACCCTACGCAGTCCAAGAGTCTGGTGGGATTTAGAGAAGAAAAGCACGTGCTCGTCTACTTCCTCAAGTCCCAAAAGAAAGCGAAGGCGTCGGCTCGCCGATAGAAGGCTCCCTCAACCTCCTGATCGTCGGGGACGTCGTTGGATCTCCGGGTCGCGAGGTGCTCAAACGCTGCGTCTCGTTGCTGCGCGAGCAGCATAGGGTTCACGCTTGCATAGCAAACGGCGAGAATGCTGCGGGCGGCTTCGGCTTGACCGCGCAGACTGCCGACGAGATGTTTGCAAGCGGCGTCGACTTCATCACGGGCGGAAACCATATCTTTGATAAGCGCGAGTTCGGCGAGTATCTCGAGACCAGCAATCGCGTCATTCGGCCGGCGAACTATCCGCCCGCAGCTCCCGGCCGCGGCGCTGCGACCTTTACCGCCGACGGCGTGAGCGTCGCCGTCCTCAACTTAATGGGCCGAACGTTCATGCCGCCGACAGACGATCCGTTCCGCTGCGCTGACGCGTGCATCGCCGACCTGCGCTCGCGTACGCCGATCGTGATCGTGGACGTCCACGCCGAAGCGACCTCCGAGAAAATCGCGCTTGGGCGCTATCTCGACGGGCGCGTTTCGTGCGTTTTCGGCACCCACACGCACGTTCAGACGGCCGACGAGCAGATTCTGCCCGGGGGAACGGCGTACATTAGCGATCTGGGCATGACCGGCCCGACCGAAGGAATCATCGGCATGGAAGCCAGAGCGGTGCTGGACCGTTTTTTGATCGGTCTTTCGGAGCGCTTCAGCGTCCAAAAGAGCGGTCCGAAGCAGTTCTGCGGTGCGGTGGTCTCGATCGATCCCAAGACGGGCCGGGCCAATGAGATTAAGCGCATCTTTTTGAAGGGTATCGCATGAGCGTAGCAGTGACCCTCAAGGTCTCGGCAAAGAGCAATCCCAACGCGGTGGCCGGAGCGCTCGCGGCCGCGCTGCGCGAGCGCGACACGTCCGAACTCCAAGCGGTCGGGGCCGGCGCCATCAATCAGGCCATCAAGGCCGTCGCAATCGCGCGCAGCTACCTGCGGGGCGCACAACTCGATTTGGTTTGCGCGCCGTCGTTCGTTGTGGTCGCAATCGGCGAGAGCGAGCGGACCGCCATCTCACTATTCGTCGAGCGTCGAAGGCTAGAGGAGAAGGGTCGCAACGGTGAAGGTTGACCTGCACTCACACACACGAATGAGCGACGGCACGCTCAGCCCCCAAGAACTCTCCGATTTCATGGGACAGCGGGGGGTCGAGGTTTTTTCGATCTCCGATCACGATACGCTCGGCGCCTACGGCAACTTTGATCCGCCCGCCGGCTCGCGTGTCATCACGGGTATCGAGATCAACACGACCTGGCGCAAAAACGAAGTCCACGTTCTTGGATACGGCGTACCGCTCGGCCCGTCGGCGATCAACGAGCTGCTGGAATATAACCAAGAGCAGCGAAGGCTCCGCGCCGTTACGATGGTGGAGCGCCTGCGCGAGGCCGGATATCCGATAACGATCGAAGACGTCGTCAACGAGGCCGGCGATGCGCACTCGATGGGCCGGCCGCACGTTGCCAAAGCGCTCGTGCGCCGCGGCGTCGTCGACAGCGTCAACGCAGCGTTCAGCGAAGCGCTCGTTCCCGGCAAACCCGGTTACGTGCCGCAGCTCTATACGACGCCGGAGCACGCGATAGAGCAGATCTCCGCGGCCGGCGGGGTTCCGGTGCTCGCGCACCCCGGCCGATTGAAGGACCGATCGCTCATCGAAGAGCTCGTCGGGCACGGACTGCGCGGCATCGAGGTATTTTATCCGCTCCACTCGCCCGAGGATACGCGCGAGTTCCGGGCTACGGCAAAGCGCTACGGTTTGGTGATGACCGCGGGCATGGATTTCCACGACATCCGCTACCACACCGAAGGCGTAGGCATGGACGTTGACGGGGCCGACCTCGCCCCGTTCTTCGAGCTCGTCGAAGTCTACGCGTGATCCTCGCGGCTGCGGCGGCGCTGGCGATGGCCATCGAAGCGCCGGCGCGCACGCCCCGCCTCAAGCATTCGATCGTCGGGGCCGAAGTCTACGATCTCGACGCTCACCGCGTGCTTTACGCGCGCAACGCCGCCACCCTCATGGTTCCGGCCTCGACGACCAAGCTTCTGACCGAAGGGACGAGTCTCGCGTTGCTGGGGCCGGACTTTCGCTGGACCACGCCGGTCTATCGCACCGGACCGATTGACACGCAGGGAGCGCTGCAAGGCGACCTCGTGCTCGTCGCAAGCGGCGATCCGAACCTATCGCAACGCGTTCAGCGCAACGGCACGCTCGCGTTCGAAAACGAAGATCACGCCTACGACGGTTCCCCCGAAACCAAAGCCGTGCCGGGCGATCCGCTCGCGGTTTTACGCGAGCTTGCGGCGCAGGTTGCGAAGGCGGGGATCAAGACCGTGCACGGCCGGATTCTCGTCGACACGTCGCTCCTTCCCGATCAAGGCACCGAAGACGGCACCGGTACGACGCTCTCATCGATCGTCGTCAACGATAATATCGTCGACGTGACCGTCACGGCCGGCGCCCATTCCGGCGATCCGGTGAGCGTCGCCTGCTCGCCGCAAACGCCTTACGTCAGGTTCGTCAGCCACGCGACCACCGGAGCGCCCAAGAGCGATACGACCATCGACATGAGCTCCGACCTTGCGGCATACGGCCGGCACACCGTCACGATCACCGGCTCGCAGCCGGCCGGCTCGCAGATCTTGTACGCATATCGGGTTAGTGATCCCAAGACATTCGCACAGCTCAGTTTCGCGAAGGCACTCGCGGACGTAGGCGTCGTTCGAGATCTGTCCGGCGATATCTCGGGCCTGCCTCCCAATGCCGCCGATTACACTCCCGCGAATTTGGTCGCCAAGCACGTCTCGCCGCCGCTATCCGAAGAGGTCTACATCACACTCAAGGTGAGCGATAATCTGCACGCGGCGCTCATGCCGTATATGTGGGGTGTCTATCTAGCGCACGCGAAGAGCGATTATCTCAAAGCGGGTTTCGCGCTCGAGGCACAGATGCTGAAGTCGGCCGGCTTAGATCTGAATCAGGCGGCGCAATCCGACGGTTACGGCGGAGCTTACTTCACACCGGATTTCATGGTGCAGTATCTCGCCTGGGCGCGGATGCAGCGGTGGTATCCGTTCTTGCTGCGCGGGCTACCGATCATGGGCGTCGACGGCACGCTCGCGGCTATCCAACGCAAGTCGCCGGCGCGCGGCAAGGTCTTCGCCAAGACCGGCACGGATGGCGGCGACAACTTCTTAAACGCCGGCTCGACGATCGAGAAAGGCCTCGCCGGATACATCACGACGCGCAGCGGTCACCACGTCGCCTTCGCGTTTTATTTGAGCGCGATGATTGGCCCGCACGATGAAGACACAGGCCACGTAGCGGGGGAGATTCTCGGGGCGATGGCGGCGGCGACCTACCTCAACCTTTAGCGACGACTCGCGACGGCACGGCGCGCGCGCAACAGGATCTCCGCCGAGCGGCCTTCGATTCGAACCAGTTCCGCAGCTTGTTCTCGGATCAGCGTTTCGTCGCGCATGTAGCGGTGGTTGATGCGGACGTTGTAACCGCACGCGGTGACCGCGGCGTATGCAAACTCTGCCGCACAGGCGACATCGCTGACCAAAGCGCCCATCGACAGATCTAAGAGCCGCTCGACAAGCTCGAGGACGCCCAACGCGAGTTTCGCTGCGGCCAACGGCGCTTGCGCGGCGCCCTTGAGTGCGGTGTCGAGCGCAACGCGGCGTGCCATGCGCTGGCTGTCATCGGCTTTGGGCAGCGCTTGCGCGGCGACGACCGCGGCATAAGCCTGCTCGTCGCACCCGCGCGCCTCCATGAGTTGCGCGCGTAACTCGTCGGCCTGTTGCGAAAGATCGGCGGGAGCGCAGGCTGCGATCCGCCCTACCATTGCGACCAGCGCGGCCGCAATCGCGCCGATCACCGAAGCCGCACTGCCACCACCTGGAACGGGGTCTCCCGAGGCCAGATTCTGCAGATAGCTGTCGAGGGATTCCACGCAACCAGGGGTTGGCGGCTAGGTTGCGAAAAGCCCGCGAGCCTTTTTCCTCAAACAGGAGTTTATCGAATGCCCCTTTTGGAGGGTAGCGTCAAAGATCCCAGCCTTGCCGAAGCCGGACGCTCGCGCATCGCGTGGGCGTCTGCGTATATGCCCGTATTAACTCAGATCCGCGATCGCTTTGAGGTCGAGAAACCGCTGGCCGGGGTGCGCGTCGGCGCCTGCCTTCACGTGACTACCGAAACGGCGAATCTGATGCTCGCACTGCAAGCCGGCGGCGCCAGCATCGCGCTTTGCGCCAGCAACCCGCTCTCGACGCAGGACGACGTTGCTGCGGCTCTTTGCGAGTATGGGATTGCGACTTACGCGATCAAAGGCGAGGATAACGCGACGTACTATTCGCACATCGAATCGGTGATTGCGACGCATCCGCAGATCTCGATGGACGACGGCTGCGATCTTGTTACGACGCTCTTCACCAAGCACCAGGATCAGCTCGGCGAGTTGATCGGAGGGTGCGAAGAGACAACGACGGGCGTGATCCGGCTGCGAGCGATGCAGCGTGAGGGCGTACTCCCGTATCCGATCTTCGCAGTGAACAACGCGCTAACGAAGTACATGTTCGACAACCGTTACGGAACCGGCCAGTCCACGCTCGATGGAATCATTCGCGCGACCAACGTGCTGCTGGCGGGCCGCACCCTCGTCGTGGCCGGCTACGGCTGGTGCGGGCGCGGGATCGCATCGCGCGCCGCAGGGATGGGGGCGCACGTCATTATCACGGAAGTCGATCCACGCAAGGCGATCGAGGCAGTGATGGACGGCTATCGCGTGATGCCGATGAACGATGCGGCGAAAATCGGCGACATCTTCGTTACGGTCACCGGCAACTACCACGTGATTCGCGAAGAACACTTCCGTCTGATGAAGGACGGCGCGATCGTCTGCAACTCCGGACATTTCAACGACGAACTCGACCTCGATGCGATTCGTCGCATTTCACGCGGCAGCACGACGCCGC
>JAFAHB010000234.1 GCA_019237435.1 Vulcanimicrobiota bacterium | reverse complement strand
TAGCGTATGCGTTGGCTGTCGTCGATCCGTGCTGCGGCAACATCGGTGGCGGCGGGTTCATCCTCGTGCGTATGCACGACGGCCGCGAGCGCTTCATCGACTTTCGCGAAAAGGCCCCTCTACGCGCGTATCCATCGATGTTTCTCGACAAAGACGGCAACGTGATCCCGGCTGCGAGCACGAAAGGCTATCTTTCGGCCGGCGTTCCCGGAACGGTACTGGGATTAGAACGTGCACGCGTGGAGTTCGGTACGCTGCCGCGCGGCGTATTGATGGCTGCGGCAATCCGCTTAGCGCGTAACGGTTACATCGTCGATGCGGGCGACGCCGCAATATATGCCGATGCGCGCGAGAATTTCCGCGATCGAAACGTGCGCGCGATCTTCGCACGCAACGGACGCCTGCCGCAAGCCGGCGATCTGCTCAAACAACCGCAGCTCGCGGAAACGCTGCAAAGCATTGCCGCCGGCGGAGCGGCCGCGTTTTACCACGGCGCGATCGCGCGCGCGATCGTGAGCGCAAGCTATCGCCACGGCGGCATGTTCAGCATGGATGATTTCGCGCGGTACGAGGTGACCGAACCGCAGCCCGTGCATTGCCGTTATCACGACTACGAGATTATCTCGGCGCCGCCGCCGAGTTCGGGCGGCGTCGTGTTATGCGAAATGCTCGGCGTGCTCGAGGGCTTTCCACTTGCGCGCAGCGGCTGGCAAACCGCCGCGAGTGCGCACGATCTCGCAGAGACCGAACGACGCGCGTACGCCGATCGCAATGCCTATCTGGGCGATCCGGCGTTTGTGCGAAACCCGGTCGCGCAATTACTCTCGCCGCAGTACGAGGCGCGATTGCGCGCGTCGATCGCACCGGACAAGGCGACGCCGTCATCGCAAATTCAACCTGGGCTCGGTGCGCCCGAACATGAGAACGATCAAACCACGCATTTTTCCGTCGTCGACGGCGCGGGCAACGCGGTGGCGCTGACGTACACGATCAACGATTCGTTTGGGGCGGGCGTCATCGCCGGCTCGACCGGCTTCTTTTTGAACGACGAGATGGACGACTTTACCGCAAAGCCCGGCAAACCGAATCTCTACGGTTTGGTACAAGGTGCGCGCAACGACGTGCGCGGCGGAAAGCGTCCGCTCTCGTCGATGACGCCGACCATCGTGCTGCACGACGGCAAGCTTTTTATGGTTACCGGAAGTCCGGGGGGATCGCGAATTCCGACAATCGTGCTCTCCACGCTGCTCAACGCCATCGATTACGGTATGGACGTTCAGCGCGCCGTCGACGCGCCGCGCTTGCACATGCAGTGGCTTCCCGATGAAATCCAGTACGAACCGGGCGCGCTTTCTGCCGATGCGGTAGCGCATCTGCAAGCCATGGGCTACACGCTTCATGAGATACCGTCGTGGGGTGAGGCCGAAGCGATTGTTGTCGCACCGTCCGGCGAACGCTTCGGCGGCAGCGATCGCCGAAGGTCGTCGGGCTCGGCGGCGGGTATAGACTGCGGGCAATGCAGACTCTGACACCCGAGCGCCTGGTGCATCTCCAGGAGCAGGCCAACTTGTGCCGCCAGGGGATTATTCGGGCGCTTCTTTCCGCGGGATCGGGCCACTCCGCCGGCTCGCTCGATATGGCCGATATCTTCACGGCGCTCTATCAGCACGTGATGAAAAACGATCCGCAAAATCCGCTGATGCCTGATCGCGACCGCCTGTTGCTATCGTGCGGTCACATCGCGCCCGTGCGCTACAGCGCGATGGCGCACGCCGGGTACTTCCCGGTCGAGGAGCTCAAGACGCTGCGGCATTTCGGTTCGCGTCTGCAAGGCCACCCGGAACGCGTCGCCCTGCCCGGCCTCGAGACGACGTCCGGCCCGCTCGGCGAAGGTCTCGCGCAGGGCACCGGGATGGCGCTCGGCGCCAAGATGGACGGCGCGGGTTGGCGCGTGTACGTCGTCACCTCGGACGGCGAGCACCAGTGCGGCCTCCATTGGGAGGCGATGATGACCGCCGCGAAGTTCAAGCTCGACAACCTCACCTGCATCGTCGACCGCAACGTGATCCAGATCGACGGCAGCACCAAGGACGTGATGCCGCTCGAGCCGTTCGCCGACAAGTACCGCGCGTTCAACTGGGACGTCTTCGAGTGCGACGGCCACGACATTGCGGCGTTCGTCGACTGCGTCGAGCGCGCGCAGCGCGTGCAGGGCAAGCCGCAAGTGATCATCGCGCACACCGTGATCGGCAAGGGCGTCTCGTACATGGAAGGCGACTACCTCTGGCACGGGAAGCCGCCGAAGACGGACGAGGCTGAGATCGCGCTGCGCGAGCTTGCCGACGCGCGCGAGACGATCGGAGCCGGACGCTGATGGCGGCGACGGGAACGGACGGCGCGGCGACGCGCGCGGTCGAGGCGATGCATCTGGTCGACTACGTCGCGCCGGTCGCGCAGGTGCCGACGCGCAACGGCTTCGGCGAAGGCTTGATCGAAGCCGGCCGGCGCGACGAAGCGGTGATCGCGATCTGCGCCGACCTCTCGGAGTCGACGCGGATGGAAGGTTTCAAGCACGCCTTTCCCTCGCGCTACGTCGAGATCGGGG
>JAFAHB010000233.1 GCA_019237435.1 Vulcanimicrobiota bacterium | reverse complement strand
GCCGAGCACTTCAACGACGCGCTCGTTCCGATGCTCGCAAACGACCGTACGCTCGACGGCGTCAGCATTCAACTCGACGACTTCAACGTGATGTTCAACGCACCCGATTACGTCCAACAATTTTTGCACATTCGCGATGCGCTGGGCCGCCAAGAGACGATTCTGAACCGCTCGCTCGCCGAAATTCAACGCGAGATCAACGAGCTGCGCGACGGATCGCGCCTAACGACCGATCCTGAGGCGGTGGCGGAGATCCACGACGCCGCGCAAGACTTGCAAGCGGCATACGACAAGCAGCGCCAGCTTGCGATCGATCTGCAAAATCTGTACTTGACGCTGTTGCAAACCAATCCGAACCGGTTCCATCCGACGCTGGGCGGTTTCGATCCACAAGACATGGCCGCGCCGGAAGACGCGCGCAACATCAAGAGCTATCTTCGCTTCAACGGTCAGCGCGACGTCATCGCAATCAACGAAGGTAAGGCGGCCGACACCGCGCTCTCAGCCGCCGACAAGTACTGCACTCCTAAGCAATAGTCCCAAACGCGCCGAGGGCACGTAGCGGCCGAGGCGTTACATGTCGTCCTTTTCGGCGTTGGCAGATGGAATGACGAGCGGGTTCTTCTCCGCGAAAGCGCCATTCGGATTCGTTTTGACCCAGACGATCAAATCCCAAAGCGAGGGGAAAAGAAAGACACGCTTGACTTCAGCGACGCTCTTGGCTTTGCCCATCTTGACCAGCGTAGCCGCCTGCGGGTCATCCACGTTGCCGCCCGCCGCGGCGAACTTCTTTGCTCTGGTCGCGCCGTAGATCTCGGTTCCGTTCGGGCCGACAAGAATGTAGTGGACGTGCTCTCGAAACGACACCCAGCGCCGGTAGTCGACGCCCCAAAGCTTAGGTGGCGCGGGCGACGTGCTTTGCAAGACCGAAAAATCGGCACCCAAGAGGTTGCCGTTTACGTCGTACCAGAGCTGACTGGGCTCTTGCGGACTTCCGCTCTGCCAGTGCAGGTTGGCGTAGCTTATCGCTCCGGTTGAGTCCTCGTTGGTGTAGCGGAAGTAACCCGCCTTCACGGCATCGGCGGCGGTAGGAAACCGAGCCATGAGATCCTTTTGAATCGAGGCAACAAAGGCGACTTCGGTGCCTTGTGGAGTCGGCGGCAGCGTCGCTTTGGGTGCCGGCATGGCGCCGAGTGCCGGCGCGGCCGCGAACGTCAACGCCAAAATGGCGTACGTCAATCTGGTGAGCACGAGCAATTCCTCTCTTTCTCGTCACGCTCTTCGCGCCGGCGAGAAGGAAAGCATGGCGACGCTACGGGGTAGCTGAGGGTGATACTAGGGGCGAAGGCGTCGCGCGCGGCCGAGGCGTTGCTGCGGTCGGTCCGAATGGCGTCGCTAACGGGCTGACCGGAAACGTCGCGTTTGGCGCTTCGGCGCCTTGTACGAGCGGCTGCGGCGTACTAACCGCGATCGTGCCGTCGGGCCTGGCGGTCAACGTCGCTTCGGTCTTAGCCGGAATCACGGAGCCTGGACCGAGTACGAAGTTCTTTCCTTTGCGCAGAATTTGCCAAAGCGGATAGTACGGGACGAAGATATCGCCGACGGTATCTTCGGCCGCCACGGTCGATTCATGTCCGGACGAGACATTTGGCGTAAGCCGCATGATGGGCGTGCGTAGCGGGAGCACGCGTCCATCGGCGAGCGTGAGCGGTTCGAAGAAGATGTCGACGAAGCCGTACGTATCGGCGATGTCCGCAGCCGACGAATCGACGATTCGTATTTGTACCGGCGCGCCGGCCGGCGCGACCGTGCGTCCCGCGATCAGGATCGGCGCTTTTAGGTGCGCGCGAACGAGCTGGCCGTTCTTCGAAGACTTCGACGAAATGGGATCGTCGAGCACGAAGAGCAGCGTTGTATCAAATGGCAAAACGTTGGCGGGGGGAGGCGCCGTTTCGCTGGGCGTGGGCTTCGGCATGGGTGTTGGAGGCGTTGGATACGCCCCAGCGACGCCCACGCCGACTGCGCTAAAGATAAAGACGAAAAGAATTAGGCTCGGCGCAAGCCGAGAAGACCTAACTCGCGCGCTGTTTGCGGTCGGTAGCCGCGCGCTTTCCCTCTTCGATGAGCTGCTTGACTTTTTGCCCACCCTTTTGACCGATGCGTTCATAGAAATTCGGCCCATAACGATCACGCGTGGCTTCGCCGCCCTTTTTGCCACCCTTCTTGCCGATTTGCTCGTAAAA
>JAFAHB010000214.1 GCA_019237435.1 Vulcanimicrobiota bacterium | reverse complement strand
CCTAGACGTGAAGCTGCGCCATCTCGATGAATGGAATTGCGCGCGCCGCCGCCATGCGATCGAGTACGATAAGAAACTCGCGCAAATCGGCGTCCAGCCGCCCGCGCGGCGCAGCGACGAGGGGCACGTCTATCATCTGTACGTGATCGAAGTCGAGCAACGCGATCGAATTGCCGCGGAGCTGCGCGATCGCGGTATTCAAACGGGAATTCATTATCCGATTCCGATCCATCTACAGCCGGCCTACGCCGAGCTGAATCTAGGCGCCGGCTCGTATCCGCGCACCGAAGCGGCCGCGCATCGCGTGCTCTCTCTTCCGATGTTTCCCGAACTGACCGACGAGCAAATCGAGCGCGTCGTCGACACGTTGGCCAGTTCGCGCTCCCTGGTCGTGGCCTAGGAGTTTGTCGGCCGAAATAACGCCGCTTGGAGTGGCGGTAGTCGGAGCGGGCTACTGGGGTCCCAATCTCATCCGGAACTTTCACGCTTCGCAAGCGTGGTCGTTGCGTCGTATCGTCGATCGCGACGGCGACCGGATCGCGCGTTTGCTGCGTCTCTATCCGTTTGCCTCCGGCGATGCGGAGATCGACGCTGCCCTCGCCGATCCGCGCGTCGATGCGGTCGCGATCGCGACGCCGCCGCGAACGCATTACGAGCTCGCGAGCCGCGCGATCGACGCGGGCAAACACGTGCTGGTCGAAAAGCCGCTTGCCGAACGTTTTGAGGATGCCGAAGCTCTCCGAGCGCGGGCGGAGCGCGCCGGAGTTCGCTTGATCGCGGACCATACGTTCGTCTACACGGGCGCCGTCGAGAAGCTTCGGTCGCTGCGCGAGAACGGCGATCTAGGCAGCGTCTACTACATCGACTCGGTTCGCATCAACTTGGGTCTTTTCCAAGAGAGCAACGTCGTGTGGGACTTGGCCCCGCACGATGTCTCGATCATCAACTATATTCTCGGTGAAATACCGGCGTCGGTTTCGCTCCAGACCGCCGCCTGCGTCCATTCGGCGACGCCGGACGTCGCTTTCTTGACGATGTGGTACCCCGGCGGGGCGCTCGCTCACGTCCACTTGAGTTGGTTGTCGCCGGTGAAGGTGCGCCGCACGATGATTTCAGGCAGCTTAAAGATGGCGGTTTGGGACGACGTCGAGCCCACCGAGAAAATTTATATTTACGACAAGGGTGTCGTGCTCGATCCGTCGAGCGCGACGTTGCAACAGCAAATGGTCTCATACCGGCTCGGCGATCTCAACGTTCCGCTCGTCGATAATCGAGAAGCGCTCGGAAAGGTCGTGGAGGACTTCGCCTCGGCGATTCGAGACGGCACTCCGCTTCGCTCGGACGGGCGTTTCGGCGCGGCGGTCGTGCGCGTCATCGAGGCCGCATTGCGTTCGGCCGAGTCCGGCGGCACGAGAGAAACCGTATGAGGTCGCCGGCTTCGCGCGGAGTGCGCTTTTCCGTGATCGTCCCCGTCTTCAACGAGCAGGGCCGGTTGCCGGCGGTGCTCGAGTCGATCCGGCGCCAGCGTTACCCGAGCGAGTTGGTGGAAGTGCTCGTGGCGGACGGCGGTTCGACGGACCAGACCGTTGCGATCGCGAACGCTTTCGGGGCGCGCGTCTTCGATAACCCGATGCGTCGCGCCGAGCCCGGCGTCGGCGCGCTGTTGGCGCACGCGCGCGGGGACGTCGCGATAATCATGGCGGCGGATAACGCACTGGTCGGTGAAACGACGCTCGAGCGACTTGCGCTCCCGTTCGCCGATCCGCAGATCGTCGCGGCATTCCCCGCGCTTGTCAGTACGGCGCGGGACGGTGCAACGACGCGATACTTCAACGCGTTCACCGATCCGTTCAATCACTTCGTCTACGGCCGCGCCGCGTCACCGGCGTCGTTTCATCGAGCCTATCGCATCAAGCGGCGGACCAGTGACTACGTCGTGTACGACTTTACGGGCGGCCCGATGCCGCTGGTCGCGCTCGCGCAAGGCTTCGCGATTCGCCTTCCGTACCAAAAACCGCCCGGAACCGAAGAAGATGACGTCGCGCCGGTCGAGCTGCTGATCGCGCAGGGCCGCGACATCGCGTTCGTGCCGAGCGCCGGCGTCGAGCACCACACCGTCGATGGGCTCTCCGATGCGTTGCGCAAGTTCGGACCGCGCATTCGGGCGCGCCTTACCGACGCCGATCAGCCGGTCTGGGGACGGCTGCGCGCCGGCGATCGAGCGCGACGCATTCGCGCTCATCTTTGGCCCTTCTACTCGGTCAGCGTGATCGTCCCCGCGATCGGCGCAATCTACGGGCTCGCGCGCGACCGGCGGCCCGAGTGGATTTTTCATCCGATCCTCAGCGCGGCGTTCGGCTTCGAGTTTTGGCGCCAAGCGACGATCGTCGCGTTCGAACGCATTCGAAAGTTGCGTCATGCCGATTGACGAGCGCGTCGTACTTGGAAAGGACGTCGCGATCTATCATCGCGACCTCGTCAATCTTTACGGTTGTCGCATCGGCGACGGCACGAAGATCGGCGCCTTCGTGGAGATCCAGAAAAACGCGGTCGTGGGCGCCCGATGCAAGATCTCGTCACATACCTTCATCTGCGAGGGCGTCGAAATCGAAGATGAAGTCTTCATCGGACACGGCGTCGTCTTTACCAACGATCTTTACCCGCGCGCAACCAATCCGGACGGCTCGATGCAAACCGACGCCGATTGGAGCGTTCTCACCACGCGCGTCGGCCGCGGCGCATCGATCGGCAGCCACGCGACGATCTTGCCGAACCTGCGCATCGGCGAAGGCGCTATGGTCGGCGCTGGTGCGGTCGTGACGCGCGATGTTCCGGCCTACGCCATCGTCGCGGGAGTTCCGGCGAAAGTCGTCGGCGACGCGCGCGGTTAGGGAAGCTCTTAAGAGCTTCCCTAGTGGTTTCCGAGCTGCGACGCGTCGTGCGGCATCCACGGCGACTTCAGATCGTTTCGGCCGATCGCTCCGCCGTGGTGCAAGATGTAGAAGCGGCTGTCCGGCCCGACGTAGACGGTATCCATCGTGAGTGGATCTCGGCCGTAAAAGACGATGCTGTCGGTCGCGGCGTCGTAAACGGCTCGCCAGTGATATCCCGACGGCAGGTGGGCGTAATCGTAGGTTTGCGTCGCCGTGCAGCCCGCAAGCGCAAGGCAACCGGCGGCTATGAGAACCCTGAGATTAGTACGTGCGAACGTTTCGCAGTCCGGCTGCCTTGAACGCCGCGGCGATTGCCTGCGCGTTGGAGCCCGCATCGGGACAGAGAACGACGGCGCGTCCGTCGGCGACCGCGTCGTTGAAGTTGTCGACTTCGTCGGGCGGAATGGCGAAGCCCGCGAAGTAACGGCGCGTATCGCCTTCCGCGTGGCTAAAAGACTGGAGGCTCGCTTGACGTCCGCCGAGTCCTGGAACGTCGGTCCCGGTCTCGTCCCAGACTCCGGTTCCCTCCGTCATGTCGTCCGAAAGTGAGTTCGACTCCATGTCTTCAATCACGTCGACGAACTCGAGTTGAGACTCGTCGGCATCCTCGGCGCGGCCGCCCACGACCTTGAGCTTGCTCAAATCGAGCTGCTGCGCCGAAAGGGCGCCCTCTAACGCCTTGGTATCCGTTCCCGGGAAGATTCCGACGACCAAACCCGCTGGCACTCTCGTAAGGCTCCTCTTTAACCTTTGTACAGCTAACCTTTGTATAGCCTGACGGCGTGGGCCAGCCGTTCGACGCCGACTCGAATATTCTTTTCCGACGCGTTGGAAAAGTTGAGTCGCATCCCGTCGTGGACGTCGCGATGGGGATAAAAATTGACACCCGGCACGAAGACGACTTTTGATTCGGCTGAGATGCGCAATAACTGCGTCGTGTCCACGCCCGGTACGGTCACCCAGAGGAACATGCCTCCGGCCGGATGGGTGAAGTGCACGCCCTGCGGCATGAACTCACCGAGCGCTTCCGCCATGATGCCTCGGCGGCGCGCGTACGTTTCTGCGATCGTATGGACGTGTGCGTCGAAGGCGGGGCCGTTGCTCGCGTACTCGTGAAAAACGTATTGCGCGAACGTCCCGCTGTGCAGATCGGCGCCTTGTTTGGCTAGCACGATCTTTTCGCGGATATCGTCGTCCGGCACGACGAGCCAAGCAATGCGCATGCCGGGCGCCATCACTTTGCTACCCGTACCCGAGTAAATGATCGGCGCGGTCGACGCAAACGAAATCAGCGGCGGCAGATTCCGTCCTTCGAAACGCAGCTCGCCGTAGGGATCGTCCTCGACGATCGGCAGCCCGAAGTGCTCGCAGATTCGGACCACGGTTGGGCGTCGCTCGCCCGAAAGCGTCCGGCCCGTGGGATTTTGAAAGTTCGGGACGAGATAGAGAAACTTCGGAAACGGGTCCGCGCGCTCGAGCACGCGCTCGAGCGAATCAGGAAGCAACCCCTCTTCGTCCGTATCGACGGTCAAATATCGCGTCTGGTATGCATCGAACGCTTGGATCGCGCCGAGATAGGACGGATCTTCGAGCACGACGTGATCGCCGGGATCGAGAAAGATCTTGCCGACCAGGTCCAGACCTTGCTGCGAGCCGTTGACGATCTGCACGCTTTCTGCGTCAAAGATTCGCCCAAAGCGGCGAGTCAGACGCTCCGCAACCCATCCGCGCATTTCGGGGATGCCTTCGGTCACGCTGTATTGAAGCGCGGCGGGACCTAGGCGCTCCATCACCGCTAACGCGGCTGCTCCGATTGCGGCCGTCGGAAAGAGCTCCGGGGCGGGAAGACCGCCGCCAAACGAAATGACGTCGGGCTGCTGAGTGACCTTGAGCATCTCGCGAATCGTCGAGGCGCGGAGGTGCGCCGTGCGCTGCGCGAACTGCGCCGCTCGCGAGATGGTCGCCATGGACCGTTCTGTTAGCTAGCCGCCATAGGGGGTCCGCTTATCTGTTCCGTGATCGAATGACCCGCAAACGAAAGGATCGTCGCGCCCAACCCGATGAGACCGACGAGGATCAGCACGAGGGTGCCGACGACCGGCACCAGTTCCGCCGCTGTGACCAGCGCGAGCCCGACCAGAAGCGCAACCAGCGGCGACGGGGTCGTCGCCGGGCTGATGAGCTCGCAGAGGCGCCGCCCGATCAACAACGCAAGCGCCGCCGTGCCGAGGAAGATCCCCGCAAGCAGAAAGACGAGCTCGAGAAGGATTAGCGGGATCAGCAGGATGGTGATTGCGAGCAGCACCGCAAGCGGTATCACTGCGACGCAGCCAAAAAGGCCGGCCATGACGCTCAGTCCCGGATGCGTCTCGAGCCGGTCGAGCACCATCCGCGTGCGCAGCGGAAATATTAGAAAGACCAGCAGCGCGAGCAGGTTCCACGACAGACGCCAGAGCAGGCGGTGGTCCGGCACGAACGGGTTGTAGGGCGCCTCCGCCGGCGCCCAGGGTACGACCGCCTGGGTGACGGCACCGCCGAGTTGATTCACCTGGCCCGTTACGATGCCGCCGGGACGCAGGTCGTAGTTACCGCCGACGATGTTGATGTCGCCCTCGACGACGCCGGCAACCGTCGCGTCGCCGAAAATGACCGTCAGATCGCCGTCGACCACCTGCCCCGGCTCGACCACCACCGAGCCGAAATAGGTTCCGCCGTGGAAAACGGCTTGCGGATCGGCGGATGCAGGCGCGGTGAACAGCGCGACCGCGGCGACTATGCCGCCGAAAATCGCGAACAGCCGCAGGCGGCGGTAGCCGTAGAGCATCGCCGCCAAGAGCAGCATGTCGACGAGCAGCACGGCGGTGACTGCGGCCGCGGCCAGCGGCGTTGCGGGCGCCAACGCGTGGGCCGCTGCGCTCAGCGCGGCGAGGTCCCGCGAGGCGTGAGCAAACGTCACGCTCGCGAGGCCGGTCACGGCGCCGCCGCGCAAAAGGGCGAACGCGGCCGCCCACGCCGCGCAGAGATAAAGAAGAAGCAAGAGGCCAACCGGAAAGCGCCGCGGCGCGTGCGGCGCGGCGCAGCGGGTCGCCGAGACGACGGCGGGCGTGATGTTGGTGGGAAGGTGCGGCGATTTCGCCGTCGTCAGCAACGCGTCGACCACGCGAAGCTCTTCCATAAACTCGGCACACGCGGCACAGGCTCGCAGATGCGCGCTCACCGACCGCTGCCGGCGCCGGTCGAGCGTGCCTTCGAGATAGGCGTCGAGCAGCGGCTCACACGAGGAGCAGCGCACTCGAGGCTCCCTTTTGAGGAACGGTCCGCAAAGCGGCGACGGCGCGCCCTTCGCGCTCGCGCAGCTTTTTGGTCAGGGCGATCTTCCCGCGGTGAATCAATGTCTTGACGTTACCCAGCGAAAGTCCCAACGTGCTCGCGATTCTTTGATACTCCATGTTGTCGAAATATCGCAACGCTAAGACCGCGCGCGTACGTTCGGGCAACTCGGCAAGCGCCGCGCGCAGCTCCCGCTCGGCTTCTTCCCGCAGAACGCCGCGCGCCGGGTCCGACTGCGGCGATGTGTCGGCAACAGCGCTTTCGAGCGACTGGTCTTCTCCAAGCTCCTGTACTTGGGGTGCGCGCAACGACTTCGCCAGATGCGTGCGCACGACGTTCCGCGCGATTTGATAGATCCACGTCGAAAACTTTCCCAGCTGCGGATTGAACGTACCGAGATGCGCGTACGCCCGCAGGAACGTTTCCTGCGATAAGTCGGCGGTTTCCGACGGATTGCGCACCGTTGCGCCGATGAAATTCGCGATGCCGCGTTTGTAGCGATCCACGAGTACGCCGAAGACCTCTCTCTCCCCGGAGCGCACTCGATGCACCAGAGCTTCGTCGCTCTGATCACGGAATGCCATGCTCCCTCGCTTTTAGTTTCTCTGGCGGCTTGTACCTCGGGCCGACGCCGTTTGTTACGCGAGGCCGAGCGATGCGAGCGTCGGATTCGCGGCGTCGCGGGGCGATAGAATCGGCCGCCGACCGCCGAGCGGCCACTCGATTCCCAAGCCGGCGTCGTTCCAGGCGACGGCGAATTCGCAGCCCGGATCGTATGCCGCGCTCTGCTTGTACAAGAAGATGCTATCGTCTTCCAGGGCGAGGAAGCCATGCACGAAACCCTGCGGCACGTAAACTTGGCGGCCGTCCGTCGCCCTTAGCGTCGTCCCCCACCAGCGCCGATACGTGAGACTATCCGGTCTCAGGTCGGCGATGACGTCGAAAACGCTGCCGCGAACGACGCTCGCGAGCTTCGCCATTCGACGATCGCCGTGGAGGCCTCGCAAGACATCGCGATGTGAAAGCGAAAGGCTATCTTGAACGAAGGTTTCTTTGATGCCGCATTCGCGATAGCGATCGAGCGAATACGTTTCTCTGAAGAAGCCGCGTTCGTCCGTAAAGATACGCGATGTCAGCAGCAGCGCTTCCGCAAGAGGTAATTGCTCGATTTTCATGACAACGAAGATACCATGAATGGAAGCGTGAGTCCGCCAGGCGCGCTGGTTCTGCGCCGCGGGCTCGAACGGCTGCGCACGAGCGCGATGCTCAGGCAAAGCGCGCTCGTTTTTGCTGCCAGCATGACGCTGAATCTCTGTAACTTCGTCGCGCACGCCGTCGTAAGCCGTCAGCTCGGCGTTACGGTGTACGGCGGACTCTACGCGTTGATCAATGCGGCGCTCATCGCGGCCTTGCCGGCGGCGTTCGTGGGGCCGGTCGTCACCCAGCTCGCCGCCGAGTTTCGCGCACTTCACGACGACGCCCATCTACGCGGACTCACCCAAAGCGTCGCCGACGGATTCGCTCGGCTTGGATTGCTCTATATGGTAGTCGCGGCCTTCGCGGCGATTCCGTTTTCGTGGTTCTTGCACGTTCCGGTTTGGTCGGCGCAGTTCGTCGGCTTGATCGCCGGCGCGGCGCTTTACCTCAACGCGCTTCGCGCGGTCGCACAAGGCACGCAAGACTTTCTCGGCTTTGCCGTCTCCAACTCCATCGAAGGCGTCGCGAAAGTCTGCGGTATCGCCGTCCTGCTGGCGGTAGGCCTCAAGCTCGGCGGCGGCATCATCGGATTCTT
>JAFAHB010000087.1 GCA_019237435.1 Vulcanimicrobiota bacterium | reverse complement strand
CCAATCGGGCGAGATTTCGGGGCGGTCGAGCACGTAAGTCCAAAATCGCGAGTCGATTCGCCCAACGGTTACGCCGCGCGTGCGAAGCAGCTCGTTTTGAAAGCGGTCGTAGGGGACCCGCAAGTTCGACTTGCGGATGTACTCTTCGGAAAGCCCGGTATATTGATGTAACTTGGCGACGACGTCGGCAAACCGGTCGGAGGCGAGCGTAGCACCCTCACCGAGCGCGACGAGATACTCGGTCAGCGC
This sequence comes from Vulcanimicrobiota bacterium, assembly GCA_019237435.1. Taxonomy (GTDB): domain Bacteria; phylum Vulcanimicrobiota; class Vulcanimicrobiia; order Vulcanimicrobiales; family Vulcanimicrobiaceae; genus Cybelea. The sequence goes on along the minus strand of JAFAHB010000087.1, from coordinate 5,654 downwards.
GAAGTTCTCGACCTGCGGTAATAACTGCGAGAGCGGCGGTGCGCCCGGCAAAGCATGATGATACCAGGCCGTGGCCGCTTCGGTCGGCAGATAAAGCACGTAGCCCCAATCGCCGCCGCCGATCGGCGCTCCGTCGTTATAATCGATTTCTGAGTTCAAGAACGACGAGAGCAGCACGACGCCGTTGAGCCCGATGCCTTGGTCTTGCAATCGCTTTGCAAGCGCCGCGGAACGCATCGTTCCGTAGGACTCGCCGAAGAGAAAGCGCGGCGAGTTCCAGCGCTTGAATTGCGTGATATATCGCTGGATGAACTGCGCGAAGGCGTCGACGTCCTCGTCAACGCCCCAAAAATCCTTGCGTGTGCCCGCACCGACGATGCGTCCGAACCCGCTCCCGGGCATGTCGATGAAGACTAAGTCGGTCCGATCGAGCAACGACCAGCGGTTCGCGATTACGCGGTAAGGCGGCGGGCCGGTAAGCTTTCCGTCGGCGGTCGCCACGCGCACCGGCCCGAACGATCCCATGCGCAGCCACATCGTCGAGCTGCCGGGACCACCGTTATAAAGAAACGTCACCGCGCGTTGCGAGGGATTCGCTCCGTCCAGCGTATAGGCGGTGTAAAAGAGGCGCGCGGTCGGCGCGTCGTTGCCGTTGCGCAGCGTGATCGTGCCGGCGCGCGCCGAGTAGGCCAGCGACCGGCCGTACAGCACGATCGTGTGGTGCGTCACCGCGTCGGGCGTCTGCGCCGGAATCGCCGCCGGCTTCGCCGCAACGCGACCTGGCAGCGCAAGCGTCAGCGCGACTGCGAAGAGCGCGCTGCGGAGCCGCAGAGAGCGATTGCAACTCGTCAAACCGGAACGCTGAATATGGCGGCGTGCTCCGGCGATCCTGCTGCGAATCGGCGACCGCGCCATCAAAGTTCGTTCAAAAGACTACTTGCCCGATCCGTACAGCTCGCGCTTCAGCCGTGCGATCGCGCCCGCAATCGAGTCGAGGTACGGCAACATCAGGCCCTTGATGCGCTCGAGCCGCTCCGCTCCCAGCGCGGTGATCGCGTAGATGCGACGCGCGCGCTTGCTGGAATGCTCCCAGGATGCGGTAACGAAGCCGCGCTCCTCCAGACGGCGCAGCAGCGGATAGATTTTGTTCGTGTTGACCGCGACGAGATCACCGCAAAGATCGGCGATCCGCTGCATTAATCCATAGCCGTGGTCGGGCTGCTCCTCGATCAGATGCAAGAGCAGCGCCGGAAAGACCGTTTTGCTCTTGATCGGACCGCGAACGACTTCGTCGACGCGATGAGCCATCGGGTTGCGCCTATACCGCTGCGGGCGCCGCCGCCTCGCCGGCATAGGCCTCGTCGATTTCGCGAGCGTAGCGCTCCTCGAGGACGCGGCGTTTGAGTTTCATCGACGGCGAAAGCTCGCCGCCGTCGACACTGAACTCCTGCGGAACGACGATGACGCGGCGAATCTGCTCGTAGGTCGCAAGCCCGTGCGTTTGTTTGTGCACTTCACGCGAGAGAAAAGCGTGGACGTCGCTTCTCGCGGCGAGCACGGCCGGCGAGGCATCCTTCGGCGCGTCGGGCAGCTCGAGCAGCACCAGCGGCCAGTTCGGCGCGATCAATGCAATCGGATGGGGCCGCCCGTTCCCGACGACCATCGCATGGCTTACGTAGATCGAGCGTTTGATGTTCGCTTCGATGCGCGCAGGCGAGACCCACTTGCCGGTGCCGGTCTTGAATATCTCGTTCTTCCGATCGGTAACGCGCAAAAAGCCCTTTGCATCGAGCTCGCCGACGTCGCCGGTATGCAGCCAACCGTCGACGATCGCCGCAGCCGTCGCTTGGGGGTCGTGATAATAGCCTTGCATGACGTTGCGTCCGCGCACCAGTACCTCACCATCGTCGGCGATGCGCACCTCGACGCCGGGAAGCGGATGCCCCACAGCGCCGTACTCGTTTGCCGAAAGGCGGCTGACCGAAACGACGGGCGACGTTTCCGTAAGGCCGTACCCTTGCATAATTGGTATGCCTAAGCCCAAGAACGTCATCGCTGTGTCGAGATGAAGCGGTGCGCTGCCGCTGGTGAGAAATTTGACGCGATCGAGACCGAGCGCGCGCCGGATCTTGGAGAGCACCAGACGCTCGGCCACCGCGTGCGCAATGCGCAGCCGCGCCGATGCTTTGCCTTCGAGCGCCGTCGCGAAAGCGTACCGCCGAGCGACGGCGAGCGCCCAGGGAATGAGTTTGCCTCTCAAGCCGCCGGCGCTTCGCGCTTGGCCTTTGATTCCGGCGAGCACGCGATCGAAGATGCGCGGCACGGCAGTCATTTCGAAGGGGCGGACGTCGCGGAGGTCGGCGAGCAGCTCGTTGGGATCGTGACATATGAAATAACGAACCATTGCGATGAGATAGATGTAAATTATGGTGTGCTCGTAGATGTGCGAATACGGCAGCACCGAGAGCACGTCGCTCTCAGCCCGGATTCCTTCGAAACCGCCCTCGAGCGAGACGCCGGCGTTGAAGCCTAAATTATCGTGCGAAAGCATTACCCCTTTGGGGCCACCGGTGGTGCCCGACGTGTAGATTAGAACGGCGAGATCGTCTGGAAGCAATGTCGCTTCGTACGCGGCGGGCAGCTCGGGCCGCGCCGAGCGCACTGCGGCCCCGCGTGCCTCGAACGCGGTGAGGCCGTCGGCGTCGTGCGAATCGAATCGAACGATCGGTGGAAGCGCCGCCCCCGTTTCCGCAAGCCTCGCCGCCGTGGCACTCGAATCGACAAAAATCAGCCGTGCCCCCGAGTGCTCGATGATATACGCCACCAGATCGAGCGCTTGCGTCGGATAGATCGGAACTACGACGCAGCCGGCAAAGAATGTCGCGAAATCGCAAACGATCCAATCGACGCTATTGTGGGCGATCAGCGCTACTCGGTCGCCCGCGACCAATCCCGCGTCGCGGATCGCGCACGCTACGTCCTCGACTCGTTCGACCAGCCGCCGGCTCGACGTCGGCGTCCACCTTCCGTCGATGCGCTCGAGCAATACCTCATCGCGCGGCTGCGCAAGTGCTCGCCGAATTAAGTGCGGAAGCGTTTCTTTTGCAGGGAGCGCGGCTGCATCCACGGAGCATGAGTGAATGCGCCCTGCGCGCGAGTCGAACCTCTCCGACTGCTATGGTTGGCGCAGATACGGTCGAGCACGGTCGAGTCGCGTCTGCGTCATGCCGGCAACGTCGAGCAGCTCGTCAAGCGAGGTAAAACCCCCTTGCCGTTCGCGCAGCTCCACGATGCGCTCGGCGATCGCGCGGCCGATGCCGGGCACCGTCGCAAGCGCACCGGCATCGGAATGATTGACGTCGACGCCGGCCGCGAGCGAAACGGCGGCGTGACGCCGGCTTCGCCGCGGCGTAATCGGCGCATGCTGCCTCTCGCCGGCGACCGGCACGTAGATCTCGTCCCCGTCCTGCGCCCGCTGCGCGAGATTGACGCCGGCCGCCTCGGCGACGCCGGTCATGCCACCCGCCAGCGCGACCGCCTTTGCATTACGATCGCCCGCACGCAAGTGGTACAGGCCAGGCTTGCGCACGGCACCGGCAACGTAAACGACCAGATCCTCCTGCGTGACGGAAAATCGGGCTCCGCGGGAATGGCGGCCTGGGGACGGTTCCGTCGAGGGCGAGCTTTGCAGCGGCGACGGGGCCACAATCGATGACGATACCGGTAGCCGGGCGGGGTGCCATAACGCGAATGCCGCAAGTGCGGCCGCCGCCGCGATGAGAGCGATTCTCGGTACCATGCGGCTCTATCACGCGTTAATCGCGCTTCGAAAAGGGTAGCGGACCCATGCGGGTAGCGTGTACCATGCTCCACATGTACGATTTTGCCGCCATCGAGCGGAAGTGGCAGACGCGTTGGGAGCGCGAGCAGCTCTTTCGGGCGCCCAACCAAAGCGAGAAGCCGAAGTATTACTCGATGGAGATGCTGCCATACCCATCCGGCGATCTCCACGTCGGCCACGCGAAGAACTACACGCTCGGTGATGCCGTGGCGCGCATGATGCGGATGCTGGGATACAACGTGCTGCATCCCATGGGATGGGACGCCTTCGGCTTACCCGCCGAAAACGCGGCAATCGATCGCGGAATCGATCCGGCCGTCTGGACGACGGAGAATATCCTCAACATGCGTCGACAAATTCGGCTGATGGGTACCGGTTACGATTGGTCTCGCGAAATCGCCACCTGCGAGTCCGAGTACTATCGCTGGAACCAGTGGCTCTTTCTGCGGCTCTTCGAGCGCGGGCTGGCCTACAAGCGCGAGGCACCGGTGAATTGGTGTCCGCACGATCGCACCGTGCTTGCCAACGAGCAAGTGATCGACGGATGCTGTTGGCGATGCGGCAGCCAGGTCGAACGTCGAAATCTTTCACAGTGGTTCTTGCGCATCACGGAGTATGCCGATCGACTGCTGCGCGATCTCGACAAGCTCGAGGGTTGGCCTGACCGCACCCGTACGATGCAGCGCAACTGGATCGGCCGCAGCGAGGGCGTGCAGATCGCGTTCGCCGTCGACGGGCTCGAGGCGCCCATCGAGGTTTTCACCACGCGCGCCGACACGCTGTACGGCGTCACGTATCTCGCCGTCGCGCCCGAGCACCCAATCGTGGAATCGCTGCGCCGGGTCATTTCGCCCGAGCGTGCCACCGCAATCGAAACCTTCGCCGCGGGCTTGAAATCCAAGTTGGAGCTGGAACGGACCAGCTTGATGGAAAAGCAAGGCGTCTTCACCGGCGCGTATGCAATCCATCCGCTCTCGCGCGAGCGCGTTCCGATTTGGGTGACGAACTACGTCGTCGCCGAGTACGGCAGCGGTGCGGTCATGGGCGTGCCGGCCCACGACGCTCGGGAGTTCGATTTTGCGCAAAAGCACGGCTTACCGATCGTCGAAGTCGTTCTTCCCAGCGACGCCGAAGGTCCGACGACGTTGCATGCGCCGTTCGTCGACGACGGGCGGCTGATCGCAAGCGACGACTTCAGCGGAATGTCGAGCGGGCGCGCGCGTGAGGCGATCGCGCAGCGGCTAACCGCAGGGGGCGCCGGCGGGAAAACCGTCGGTTACAAGCTTCGCGATTGGCTGATCTCGCGACAGCGGTATTGGGGTACGCCGATTCCGATCGTTTACTGCCAAAGCTGTGGCGAGGTCGGCGTTCCGGACGACCGTCTGCCGATTCTTTTGCCGCCGCGCCAGCATATCACCGGCGAGAGCTCGCTGCTTGGGTCGATTGCCGATTTCGTTACGACGACGTGCCCGCGCTGCGGCGGTCCGGCGCGGCGCGAGACCGACACGATGGACACCTTCTTCGAATCATCGTGGTACTATTTGCGCTATCTCGATCCGCACGACGACCGCATGCCGTGGGATCCGCAGCGCGCCGCGGCGTGGATGAACGTCGATCAGTACATCGGAGGTGCGGAGCACACCGTTCTCCACTTGCTCTACTCGCGGTTTTTTTACAAGTTCTTCCACGATCGCGGATGGGTGATGGGGCGCGACGAGCCGTTCGAGCATCTTTTCCATCACGGCATGGTGCTTCGCGACGGGCACAAGATGTCGAAATCGCGCGGCAACGTCATCGGAATTGACGAAACCGC
>JAFAHB010000222.1 GCA_019237435.1 Vulcanimicrobiota bacterium | reverse complement strand
GGTACAGCCGTTGCCGGGAATCGACATCGTAACATCCGGCGCCGCGGACGAGCGCACGCTCGCGTGGATGGACGACGTTTTCGGCGGAAGCTGGAGCTCCGAAGCGTTACTCGGCACAAACATCGTCGCGCGTTGCGGCAGCTTGCCTATGGGCTTTGCAACGATCGAGCCAAAGGGCTTGCGATTTTCTTGGCTCGCGGGGACTGCGCGCGAGTCCGGCGTCGGGATCATCGGCCCGATAGGCGTTGCGCCGGACGCCCGCCGGCGTGGGCTTGGGTCGGCATTGCTTCGCACCGGATTAACGGCACTGCGCAGACGCGGCTACCGGCGTGCGCTAATCCCGGCAACGCCCGAAGGGCTAATTTCGTTCTACGCCGGCGCGGCTGGGGCTCGAGTCGCCGAGCGTTTCGAACGCTCGTTGCTCCAGCGGGAGGCTCGGCGAACGCTCGTCTTAGCTTCGGGTAACGGAAGCAACTTTCAAGCCGTTCTGGATGCGTCGCGATCGGGCGAGCTTCCGATCGAGGTCGTAGGACTACTCTGCAACAACGCTGGCGCCTACGCCCTCGGACGAGCGCGCGACGCCGGAATGTCCTCAATTGCGGTTGTCGCATGGAACCGTTCCGAAGAGACGCGCGGCGCCTATGACGCTCGCCTACTCGAGGCGGCGGCTGCACAATCGCCCGATCTCGTCTTGCTTTTGGGATGGATGCACCTGCTCGCCGAATCGTTCGTTCGCGCCTTTCCCGAGATGCTGAATCTGCACCCGGCGTTTCTTCCACTTGATCCGAACCGAGATGACGTCGTAATGCCCGACGGTTCGACCATTTCGGCTTTTCGCGGGGCTTGGGCCGTGCGCGATGCGCTCGCCGCAGGTAGCCCCTGGGTCGGCGCCACGCTCCACCGAGTCACGCCCGACACCGATCGCGGACCCGTGCTCGCGCGCAAGCCGTTGCGCGTCGAGCCAAAAGAAGGTGAAGAGCACCTCATGGAGCGAGTACACCGATTAGAGCGTGACGTAGTCCGCTCTGGAGTCATGCGCTGGTTATATGAACGCTAAAACGTTGACGGCGCTCTGTGTTGCGCTGCTGCTTTGTGCTGTGTCCACGCCGGTTCAAGCGTCGGTTCCCACGAAGATCGTAATCTTTGCTCCCTGGTCGTCGTCGGGTCTGCGGGCCGGGTTCAGCGTCGCATCGCGCGCTAAGGGAACGTGCTGGAGTCACTCGATCGCGACGAACCGCGCCGACGCATGGCGTTGCATGACCGGCAACGACATTTACGATCCCTGCTTCGCAGGCTCGCCGCAGAAGAGCGTCGTCGCTTGCCCGGAAGAGCCCTTTTCAAGAAACGTCGTTTTGCTGCATGACACGAAGGCGCTCGATGGAAGGCCGAGCTGGCTCGGCCACTCGGTGCAGCCCAAGGGCGAACCTTGGGCGCTTCGCTTGATCAATGGGGATACGTGCGTTTTCGAAACCGGCGCCACCGACGTCATTGGCGGAAAGCGTATGAACTATGCCTGTGTCAAATCGGGCTGGATCGTCGGGTTCGTCAATCGCTCCACGAAGAGCTGGGACGCCGAGAGCGTTTCTTCTCCCAGTGATAAACAGCTCAAGAAGTTGGGGATAGCGTCGGCGCTCTTTTGAGCCCGCCCGCGGCGCTCGCGAACGAGCAACCGCAGGCGGGTTGGAGCGCCGAAGCTAGATGCTGAGCACCGCTCCGTAGGGAGTTTCCAGGCCGCTCGTAATCGCCTTGAGCGGATTACCGTCACCGGGATAAGGATAAACGCCGACCAGGTTCGTACCGCACTGATCCGGCGCGATCACGTCGTGCTTGGATGGAGTGATGTAGTACGCGAAGACGCATTGCGTGCCTAAGAGCAGCGTGGCGCCGACGACGTTCGATCCTTCAGTACGATAGATAGTCGATTCTGAATCGCCGACGGTCATGTACGTGCCGTCCCATTGTACGCCGCCCGCGCCATTGGACGTTGGGAAACCGTTGAGCGTAATGTCGGTAAACGCTTCGGCTCCCTTAGGCAGCTCGGCGTAGTGGAACATGTGACTTCCGTCGTAGCCGTCCACGAACAAGTTACCATGGCTGTCGTAGCCGAGACTGATGGTCTGCTGGAAGTTGAAATCTCGATACGCTACCGGCGATCCCGCGCCGCCGTTTGGGAAAACGATGACTTGCACGTTTCCATTAGCCACCGCCAAATCGCCGGTCTTTGGATTGATGGCGCAGCCTGTGGGCTGATACATCCACGTGGTGATCGTGTTGATGGGGCTGGTGCCGCCGTGCGCGTACTCGTAGACGGTTCCAGCGGCATCGGCGATGTAAACGTCTCCCGTTTTGTCGGTGCACTCACCCTGAGGGTAAGAAAAGCCGGTCAGCTGGCCGGCGCTCTTGAGGCCGGGATACGTGTAGACATCCACGACCTTGGCAAACGTATCGGTAATATAGACCAGGTTTGTCGCCATCGGGTCGGCCATCATCCACGACTTATCGTGGGTTGGGTGCTGACCCGGCTGGAACGATTTCACCGCGTTTTGCTGCGAAGCGGGCCCCACCGCTTGCGGAACCATGCCACCCGGCAGGGCTTGCGGCCCGCCACAGCCCGCGAGGCTCGCAACGAGGGCCAGCGCGGGCGCGCTGCGGCGGTATGCGGATGCGAACATTCGGACACTCCTTTTGAACGTTTCGTTGTTTGAGCGTCCAACATACCGGCGAGGGCGCACGGAAACGCACGGGCGGCCCTATGGCGGAGGTTGGGGGGCCAGTTAGGGCGCCGCTGACGCGATCGCCTCGCAAAACGTCGTAAGATCGACGTTGCCGCCGGAGATAAGTGCAACGATCGGACCCGCCTGGACCTTGCCGCTAAGCGCGGCGGCGACGGACAACGCGCCGGCGCCCTCGGCGATCACGCGCGACCGCTCCGCGAGAACGCGCATTGCGCGCCGCGTCTCGTCGAGCGACACGACGATCGATCCGTCGACGAGGCCGCGCATCCGCTCCCACATGCGCGGAAATATGCTCTTGCCGCCCGAGCCGTCAACGAAGGTGGGGTGCCATTCCTCGAAGGCAGACGCCTTTCCGAGTTGCAGGGAGCGCGCGTAAGGAGCCGCGGTTTCGGGTTCGGCGACGAAGACGCGCACGTGCGGCTTCTTTGCGCGGACCGCCGATGCGATGCCGGTGATCAGCCCGCCACCGCCTATGGCCGTGATAACCGTCGCGACGCTCGGCAGATCTTCGACGATCTCGAGGCCGGCGGTAGCGTTGCCCGCGATGAAATGATCGTCATCGAACGGATGGACGAACGTCCCTTCGATCCCGGGAAAGGTCCGGCGTTCGAGGCCTTGCCAGCAGGCGTCCCACGAGGCTTTGACGACCTTCGCACCAAGCGCGCGCATACGCGCGATTTTGGTCTCCGGCGCCCGATCGATCGCGACGACGGTGCACGGCACGCCCGCATTGCGCGCCGCATACGCGACGCCCTGGCCGGCATTGCCGGCGCTGATCGTCCAGACTCCTAGTGCGCGACGTTGCGGGTCGAGCATTGCGATAGCGTTGGCCGCGCCACGCAGCTTGAACGAGTTGATCGGCTGAAGATTCTCCATCTTGAGGAAAATCTTCGGACCGGTCGTTCCCTGGAGCTCGAGCAACGGCGTTCGCACGATCGTGCGGGCGATGCGAGCT